>CAYNBI010000035.1:28233-32736 GCA_964395315.1 uncultured Chromatiaceae bacterium
TGCCAGGACGTACCCCTGGAACCCGCTTGACGGTCCAAGCAGGCATCACCCATTACCGCGCCGTGCTGGCCTTCCTCGCCGCCCAGGGTCCGCGGCTGATGCGGGACCACCAGCACGGGGACCCGGCAGAGGAAGAACACCATGCGTAGCCCGTCAATCGTCCTGCTCCTGCTCCTGCTCCTGGCCGAGGCAGCGGCCGGGGAGATTCCGGTTACGGCCCGTCCTCTCGCCGACCTGGTCATACACCCGGAGCGCAGCGCCCCTGCCTCGGTGGAAAGCGTCAACAACGCGGACCTGAGCGCCGAGATCACGGCCCGCGTCCTGACGATCCCGGTGCGGGTGGGCGAGGTGGTGGATGCGGGGGATATCCTGGTCGAATTGGACTGCCGTGACTATCAGTCGCGTCTCGCGGCGCAGAGGGCGACCTTGGTACAGCTGCAATCGCAGCAGACCTTGGCGGAGAGTCAGCTCGACCGCGCCCGCAACCTAAAACGGGAGCGCAACATCAGCGACGAGGAGGTCGACCGCCGCTACACCGAGCTCGCCGCCCTTGAAGCCCAGATCCAGGCCCAGACCGAGACCATCCGCCAGGCCGAGACCAACGTCGAGCGGTGCACCGTGCGCGCCCCTTACCGGGCGGCGGTGACAGCGCGCCTGACCGACGTCGGCACCCTGGCCAACCCGGGCAGCGCCCTGCTGCGGCTGGTTCAACTCGATCAACTCGAGGTCAGCGCCCGCGTGCGCCCCGACGAGGTCGATGAGGGCGCGGAGGCGGAGCGGTTGGAGCTCGCCTACCTGGGTCGGCGTTATCCGCTCAAGGTCGCACGCGTGGTGCCCGTGGTGGACCCCGCGACCCGCACCGTGGAGATCCGCCTCGAGTTCGTCGCTGAGCAGGCCCCCTCGGGCGCCTCTGGACGGCTCGCCTGGCGCAGCGCGGGCAGTTACCTCCCCGCGGAGCTGCCGGTGCGCCGCGGCGGGACCCTAGGCGTATTCGTGTTGACCGGCGGCAAGGCCGCGTTCCATCCGCTGGAGGGTGCGCTTGAGGGCCAGCCGGCGCGCGTCGACCTGCCTCCGGAGAGCATGATCATCGTCGAGGGACGCCAGCGGCTTCAGGACGGCGATGCGGTCCGTGTTGGCGAGCGGGCGACCTCGGACTGAGACCCGTCCAATGCTCTCGACCCTGCTGCGCAACCACGTGCTCACCAACCTCCTGTTCGGGCTGGTGCTCATCGTAGGTCTTCTCGCCTACACCCTGTTGCCCCGCCAGAAGGACCCGACCATCAACTTCAATTGGCTGGTGGTGACGACTATCCTGCCCGGCGCTTCCGCCCTGGACGTGGAAAAAAAGGTGACCGATCCCTTGGAGGACGCGGTGCGCCGCGTGCAGAACATCAAGTTCATGTCCTCCAACAGCCGTGACTCGGTGTCCAGCATCCTGGTCCGCTTTCAGGACCTTGAGCCGCGGTTGTTCGACAAGCGGGTCAACGACCTGCGCCGGGAAATCCAGAACGCGGAGCGGGACCTGCCGGCCGAGGTCGACGACCCGATCATCCTGGAGATCACCAGCGCCAACGCCTATCCCGCGGCCACCATCGCCGTGGTAGGACAAGCCGACGACGAGAACCTGCGAGTCCAGGCAAGGAACGTGGAGAAGGACCTGGAGCGCTTCTCCCAGGTTGACCGCGTTGACCCGGTCGGTCTCTCCGACCCCGAGATCCACGTCAACTTCGACCCTGCGGCCCTGGAGGCCCTGGGACTACGGCCTACGCAGGTGGCGGACACGGTTGCGGCCTTCTTCCGCGACGTGGCAGCGGGCACCCTACGCCTGGGAGAGCAGAGCTGGCTGGTGCGCCTGGTGGGCAGCGAGCGGGAGCCCGGCGAGTTGGCCCGGCGCCCGGTGGTGGGTGCCCCGGGCGAGGTCACCCTTGGCCGCGTTGCTGGCGTGGAGCGCGCGCGGGAGCGCCCCGACAAGCTCGCCCGCTTCGGCGGCCTCCCCGCCGTGGTGTTGGCGATCATGAAGCGAGACGACGCCAACACGCTGGAGATGGTGGACCGGATCAATGCCTATATCGAGGAGCGAAACGCCTTCTCGGACCGCACCGGAATCAAGCTCGTCCTGGTGGACGATCAGACCATTCCGACGCGTCAGGCCATCGGACTGATGGAACGGAACGCCCTGATCGGCCTGTTTCTGGTGCTCGGCGTCGCCTGGGTGTTTCTCGGCAGCCGCATTGCCTTTTTCACCGCCATCGGCATCCCCTTCTCGCTCGCTGGGACCTTCCTGATCCTGTTCGTCCTGGGAGAGACCCTCAACGTCACCGTGCTGCTCGGCGTCGTGATCGTGCTCGGCATGCTCGTGGACGATGCCGTGGTGGTGGTAGAGGCCATGTACTACCGGCTCCAGCGCGGCATGGACGGGCTCGAGGCGGCGCTCGATGCGATGCGCGAGGTGGCCGCACCTGTGATCGCCGCGGTCCTGACCACCATGGCGGCCTTCCTCCCGCTGATGCTCCTGCCGGGCATCCTCGGAGACTTCATGCGCGTGATTCCCATGGTGGTGACCATTGCGCTCGCGGTCAGCCTTATCGAGGCTTTCTGGATGCTGCCATCGCACGTGGTTTCGGCACGCGTGAGCTTCGACCGGCCGTCCCGGGTCCACGCCCATCGTGTGCGCTTCACCCACTGGGTGCAGCTGCGCTACGTACGCTCCCTGCTCGCCGTACTGCGCCGCCCTCGGCTGTCACTGTCGTTGGTTGCCCTGCTGTTCGCCGGCGCTTTCGGCGCGGTGGCGATGGGCATGGTACGCATGGAGTTCTTTGCCTTCGACACCCTGCGGCTGTTCTACGTGAACGTCGAGATGCCGCCGGACACGCCCATCGAACGCACCATGGACAAGGTGCTCGAGGTAGAGGAAAAGGTTCGCCGCCTTGTGCGCCCGGGCGAGGTCCGGGCCATGACCAGCTACGCGGGAAACATGTTCACCGAGAAGGAGCCCCGGTTGGGCGACCATTACGGGCAAATCCTCGTTGGGCTGAACGCCAAGACCCCCGATCTTCGGGAAGTCGAGGAGATGATCGAGGCCATGCGCCCCGAGGTCACCGCCACGCCGGGGCCGGTTCAGGTCTCCTTCCTGCGCCTGTCCGGCGGACCACCGGTGGAGAAGCCGATCAGCATCAAGGTACGCGGCGACCAGTACGCCGAGATCCGCGCCGCGGCGGACGCCATCAAGCGCATCCTGAACGGGATTCCGGACGTCACGGACGTCGAGGATGATGCCGCGCGCGGGCGCCCGGAGCTTGTGCTGCGCATCGACGAGGATGCCGTCAACCGCGCGGGGCTGGACCCTCTGGAGCTGGGCCGCACCCTGCAGCTGATGGTGGACGGGGAGATCGTCGCCGATCTGCGCGACGCGGGCGAGAAAGTCGAGGTACGGGTGCGCGCTCGGCCCGGGGAGCGCGACGACCTGCGCGGCCTTCTCGGCCTGCGCCTGCCCACCCCGGCGGGCGAACCTGTGCCGTTCGGTGCCCTGGTGCAGGAGGATCGGTCCGAGGGCATCGGGAACTTCCGACACTACAATTTCCGCCGCGCCATCACCGTCGAGGCGGACCTCAGGCCCGGCGGCATCGACACCGTGACCGCCAACCGCCTGGTACTGGAGGGTTGGGAGCGCGAGCGCGCCGCCTACCCCAATATCGATCTCGACTTCACCGGCGAGTTGGACGACATACAGGAAAGCCTGAGCTCCATCGGGCTGCTGTTCGTCTTCGGCGTGGGGCTCATGTACCTGATCCTCGGCACCCAGTTCCGCAGCTATTTCCAGCCCCTGATGATCCTGGCGACCGTTCCCATGGCCTTCACGGGCGTGGTCCTGGGGCTGCTGGTCACCGGCAACCCGCTGAGCCTCTACACCCTCTATGGCATCGTTGCGCTGGCCGGCATCTCGGTCAATGCCGCTATCGTGCTGATCTCGGCTGCCAACGATCGGCTAGAGCGCGGCATGAGCCTGCTGCACGCCACCCTCTATGCCGCTCGCCGGCGGGTGATCCCCATCCTGATCACCTCCATGACAACCATCGCCGGGCTCTTTTCCCTCGCCACCGGGCTCGGCGGCAAGTCGCTGGTCTGGGGCCCGGTGGCCACCGCCATCGTCTGGGGTCTCGCCTTCTCGACCGTTTTGACCCTGTTGGTGGTGCCGCTGCTGTACCGGACGTTCATGGCACGAACATCAGCGGCGCTGAGCGCATCGCGGAGCTCCACTGACAACCGCCACAAAAGCCGTCGCGACTCGGTTTTCCCACCTGGAAACTGAACGCCGATGATCCGGCGCTCTGGGTCCTGACAACGGATGGAGCGATTCGCACCCACCCGACTACAATCCGCACGAATCTATCTCGGGAGAAGCGCCTCTAAGTCGCACTCGCTGAGAACCTTCAATTCGCGGTCTCCGAGGTAGATCGTGCGGGGGGCGGGCGTCTCGAAATCGTCGCCGTGCGCTTCCTCGGC
>CAYNBI010000036.1:0-16878 GCA_964395315.1 uncultured Chromatiaceae bacterium
AGGTCCATGACGCCGAGGAACTTGCCGTTGGAGCCCGCGTTGGTGACCAGGGTCTTGCCGCCCGCGTTCTCGACCACCGAGGGCGCCGGCATGCCGTCGTGGGTGTGGCCGCCAAAGATGACGTCGATGCCCGTGACCCGGGAGGCCATCTTGAGGTCCACGTCCATGCCGTTGTGGGAAATGACGACCACGACGTCCGGACTCTCGTCCTCCCGCACCTTGTCGACCATCTCCTGCATGCGCTCATCCTGAATGCCGAAGGTCCAGTCGGGTATGAACCGCTGCGGATTGGCGATCGGGGTGTAAGGGAAAGCCTGGCCGATAATCGCGACCTTGACCCCGCCGACCTCCTTGATGGTGTAAGGCTTGAAGGCCAGGCCCATGTCCTCGTCGAAACCGCCGAAGTCCGCGAAACGGTAATCGAACAGGGCCTCCTCGCGAACCTTCACGTTCTGAGCCACGAACTCGCCCTTGAAGGCACCCACGTTCTTGATCACCTCCTCGTCGAGGTAGGTGAACTCCCAGTGGCCGGTCATCACGTCCACCCCCAGCAGATTGCAGGCTCCCACCATGTCCATGCCCCGGGTCCAGTAGGCGGTGCCCGAACCCTGCCAGGTGTCCCCCCCGTCGAGCAGCAGGCTGTTGCCGTCGCCGCGCTCGGCGCGAATCCTGTCGACCAGGGTCTTGAGATGGGCGAAGCCGCCAACCCTTCCGAACTGCTGTGCGGCCTCGTCGAAATTCAGGAAGGTGAAGGCGTGCGCCTCGATGCCGCCGGGCGCGATCCCGAAGTGCTTGAGGAAGGCATCGCCCACGATGTGCGGGGCCTTGCCCAGCGCATCGCCGATGCCGAGGTTCACGTTCGGCTCGCGAAAGTAGATCGGGTTGAGCTGCGCGTGGGTATCCGTGATGTGCAGCAGGGTCACATTGCCGAACTTCGGCACCTCGTAGAGATCCGACGGCTGCCGCATGGCGGCAAAAATCGACGACGGCAGCATGCCGGCGGCACCAGCCATGCCCAATAGCTTGATGAACTCACGACGTGAAATGGTCATTGCGCTAGGTCTCCTCCGGTCGGGGGTCAGCGGCGCAGCCGTCGCGCGGCCGCGCCTTTCGTGAAGCGTTCGGCGGGCTAGTATGCCTGCAACCGCGACATCCGGCCATTCCAGGAAACGGCCCCGGTTCTCGGGGTTTTCCCCCAGGGGCGGCCGCGCTGTTGCGGCAGATGGGCAAATTGCTTAGCCTTCGACGATGACCATCCCGGGTCACGGCAGGTATCTCTTCATCCTGGTCGTTCTGGCCTTCACCGCCAGCGCGGAAGCGCCGCGGGAGATTCGGATCGGGGTTCTGAGCCACCGCGGCGACGCCGTCACCACGCGCATGTGGAGCCCCACGGCGCAATACCTCTCCGCGGCGCTTCCAGACTATCTTTTCCGCATTCAGCCCCTCGACTTCGGCGAGGTCGACCACGCGGTGGCGCAAGGCAAGGTGGACTTCGTGCTCGTGAACTCGGGCATCTACGTCAACCTGGAGGTGCGCCACCGGGTGTCCCGCATCGCCACCCTCAGCAACCGCCTGGGCGACGTGCAGCTCAACCTCTTCGGGGGCGTCATTTTTACGCGGGCCGATCACCCGAGCATCCGCACCCTCCGCGACCTGCGTGGGCGCTCGTACGCGGCGGTGGACCCAACCTCCTTCGGCGGGTTCCAGATGGCCTGGGAGGAACTGGCGCGTGTCGGCATCGACCCCTACCGGGATTTCTCGCGCCTGCGCTTCGAGGACACCCACGACGCCGTGGTGCTGGCGGTCGCGCGCGGGGAGGTGGACGCCGGCACCGTGCGCACCGACATCCTGGAGCGCATGGCCGCGGCCGGGGTCGTTGAGCTGTCGGACTTCCGCATCCTCAACCCGCGCATGGACCCGGACTTCCCTCTGCTGCACAGCACGGCGCTGTTTCCGGAATGGCCCTTCAGCAAGGTCCGCCACACCCCCAACGAGCTGGCACAAAGGGTCGCCGTCGCCCTGCTGCAGATGCCGCCGGACCACCCCGCGGTCCGGGCCGGCGGGTACGGCGGCTGGACCATCCCGCTCGACTACCAGCCGGTGCACCGTTTGCTGGAGGCCCTGCGTCTGCCACCCTACGATCACGTCGGCCGCTTCACCTTGGCGGATGCGATGCAGCGTTACTGGCTCGGCTTCCTGCTCGGGCTGATCGCCCTGTTGGTCATGACTCTCCTCACCGTCTGGGTGATCCGCCTGAACAAGCGCCTGACACGGGCGAAGGCCAGGCTGGAGCAGCAGCACACGCTCATCCTGAACTCGGTCGCCGAGGGCATTTACGGCGTGGACCTGGAAGGCCGGACCACCTTCGTCAACAGCTCGATGGAGGACATTACCGGCTGGCGCGCGGAGGAGCTCATCGGCCGCAATCAGCACCGGATTCTCCACCATACCCACCCGGACGGCAGCCCCCACCCGGAAGAGGAGTGTCCCGTCTACGCCACCTTCCGGGACAACCGCCGGCGCTTCGTGGAGGATGACGTCTTCTGGCGCAGGGACGGCACCAGCTTCCCGGTCGAGTACAGCTGCACCCCCATTCGCGACGAACGCGGTCAGACCGTTGGCAGCGTGGTGGTGTTTCGCGACGTCACCGAGCGCAAGCAGGTGGCCGAGAAGATCCGCCACCACCAGCTGGAGCTGGCGCACGTGGCCCGGCTGAGCACCCTCGGGGAGATGGCCTCCGGCATCGCCCACGAGCTCAACCAGCCCCTGACGGCCATCGCCACCAACGCCCGCGCCTGTGTGCGCATGCTCGAATCCGAGCGCGCGACGCGGGAGGCCTGCAGCGACGTTGTGGATCGGATCGCGGCCCAGGCGGAGCGCGCCGGAGAGGTGATCCGCCATATCCGCCATTTCGTGCGCAAGGAGGAACCAGAGCTCAGGCCCACCCGCCTCAGCGCCATGGCGGAGACAGTGATTGGCCTGCTGCGGCCGGATGCCCTGCGTGCCGGAGTAGTCATGCAGCAGGACCTCGACCCAGAGGCCGACTGGGTGCTCGCCCAAGAGATCCAGATCGAGCAGGTCATGCTGAACCTGGCGCGAAACGCCATCGAGGCCATGGCGGAGACCCCGCCTGCTCGACGCCACCTCACCCTGCGCGCCCACCGCCGCGGGGACCAGGTGGAAGTCGAGGTCGCCGACACCGGCCCGGGGCTGAGCGGAGAGGTCAAAGACAGCATCTTCGAACCCTTCGTCACCACCAAGCCCCAGGGACTCGGACTCGGGCTGTCCATCAGCAGCGGCATCATCGAGACCCACGGCGGCCACCTGTCCGTGGAGAGCCGACCCGGCGAGGGCGCGACCTTCCGCTTCAACCTCCTTTTCGCAGAGGAACCCCGACCATGAGCAGTGACCCCACCGTCTTCATCGTCGACGACGACCAGGAGGTACGGGAAGCGATCGGGCTGCTCATGGATTCGGTGGGACTGGCCGCCGAGCCATACGCCTCGGCCCAGGACTACCTCGACGCCTTCGACGCCTCCCGCCCGGGCTGCCTGGTCCTGGACGTGCGCATGAAGGGAATGAGCGGCCTGGACCTGCAGGAGCACCTGAGCGGCGAGCCGATTCACCCGCCGATCGTCGTCATCACCGGGCACGGAGACGTGCCGATGGCGGTGCGGGCGGTAAAGCACGGCGCGGTGGACTTCATCGAGAAGCCGTTCAACGACCAGGTTCTGCTCGACGCGGTGCACCGGGCCTTCGAGCAGGACGCGCGGCGCCGCGGTCAGGCGTCCCGCCTGGCGGACATCGAGGAGCGGCTGCAGCGCCTGACACCACGCGAGCGCGAGATCCTCGACCAGGTGGTGGTTGGGAAGCGCAACAAGGTGATCGCGGCCGACCTCGGCATCACCCAATCGACGGTCGAGGCCCACAGGGCGAAGGTGATGGAGAAGCTGGAGGCGCGTTCCCTGTCTGACCTCATGCGCATGATGCTATTGCTGGACCACCGGGAAACGCGCCCCTGACCGCAATGGGCGACCGCGGCGTGCCGACAAGCCGGGCGTCCGGAGGCCGCGGCGTCGGGGAAAACCCCAACCAACGTCCTGACATCTCAGGATTTACGCAGGCTCCGCCTCCGAGCAGAATAGGGCGGACTCAGGCTAAACGGCGACTGCCGATGCCTGGGTGCCGTCAGGGTTGCCGGCCGGATGACCGTTCAGGCAGGGATGGCGGCAGGCTACTGAACGATCACCCGGCCGGTGGACCTTTAAGGCACGGCAAGAACAGGCTTTCCGTTGCGCGTCCATGAACCCGCGGGGCTCGACCGGGTCCAACCGAATGGCCGCGAGGCTCGGGCTCTGCGCAGGTACCCGCCGTAGGCTTGTCGCTTGCTGGGCGCGTCGGCGGGCCGTGCCCCTAAACCGCGCACTTTGCTCTGCCTTGCCGTTCAACCCATGCTAGCATTCGCCGGATAAGACGGTGCCGGGCGGCGCAAGCGCTTCCCCACAGGCCGCGACCTGACAGGGAGTCGGAGCGTTTTCGTACCCAGGGGACCGGCCGAGCCGGAACCCCCTGCAACAACTGTCAAGACCCCAGAAGGAGGCAACCACATGATCTCTCGAACCAGAAACATCGCGTCGGCCGCCGCGATTGCGCTCGGACTGCTGGCACTCGCACCAGCCTTTGCGGCAGACGAGCCCAAGAGCGACGTCGAGGCAGGCAAGGCCATCGCCCTGGACCGAGCCAAGGGAAATTGCATCGCATGCCACCAGATCGAGGGCGGCGAGGGTCCGGGCAACATCGGTCCGCCCCTGATCGCCATGCAGGCGCGCTACCCCGACCCCGAAAGGCTGCGGGCTCAGATCTGGGACTCCACCGCCGCCAACCCCGTTTCCATCATGCCGCCTTTCGGCAAGCACGCGGTCCTGTCGGATCAGGAAATCGACCAGGTGGTCGCATTCGTGCTGACCCTGTGATCGCTGCCATCCCTACGAATCCCATCGGAGGTACAAGAACATCATGAACAAGACCGTAACAATGGTAGCCGCCCTGGGGCTGACCTTCGGGGTCACCGCTGGCGCGCTGGCTTCGCCGCAGGAGGATCAGGAGATATTCCAGAGCTTCTACCTCGAGCGCTTCCCCGACGTCCCGAAGGAGGACTTCGCCAACGGCGTCTACTCGATTGACCCAGTCGGCCGCGAGAACTGGGAGGCCATCGAGGAGTTTCCGCCCTACGAGGCGGCGATCTCCAACGGCGAAGAGATGTGGAATACCGCCTTCGCCAACGGCAAGACCTATAAGGACTGCTTCCCCGACGGCCCCGCGATCGGCGGTAATTACCCTTATTGGGACAAGGAGCGCGGCATGGTCGTGACCCTTGCGCTGGCCCTCAACGAGTGCCGCACGGCCAACGGCGAGAAGCCGCTGAAATACAAGAAGGGAGCCATCGCAGACCTGCTCGCCTACGTTGCTTTCGAGTCCCGCGGCCAGATCACCAACGTGGTCGTGCCAGAGGACGATCCGCAGGCCATGGCGGCCTACGAGCAGGGAAAGCACTTCTGGTTCGCCAAGCGCGGCCAGTTGAACCTCTCCTGCGCCAACTGCCATGCCCAGAATCCCGGCGCCCTGCTGCGCACCGAGACCCTGAGTCCCGCGTTCGGCCACACCACCCATTGGCCTGTATACCGCTCGAAGTGGGGCGAGATGGGCACCCTTCATCGCCGCTTTTCGGGCTGCAACAAGCAGGTTCGAGCCAAGGACTTCGAGGCCCAAGGCGAGGAATACCGGAACCTGGAGTTCTTCCTGACCTCCATGAGCAACGGCCTGCCGCTGAACGGTCCCGGCGCGCGCAAGTAACAAGAACCGAAAGACCGCGCTTCGGCGCGGTCTTTCTGGAGCACGACAGGAGCTCAAGATGATGAAGATTCGCAGTTTTTCCGCAGGGGTCATCGCCGTAACACTGATGACCGCCCTCCCGATCACGAGTGCTTGGTCCGCGACCAGGGCCGAAGCGGAGGAGGCAATCGCAGCAGCGGACGCAGCGCGCAAGAAGGCGGCATCCGTCGGCGGCGAATGGCGCGATACGGGCAAGATGATCAAGGAGGCCAGCAGCCTGCTCGACACCCGCGAGTACACCAAGGCGATCGGCCTAGCAAACAAGGCCAAGAAGCAGGGCGAGCTGGGATACCAGCAGGCGATGGATCAGAAGGACGTCGGCATGGCGGACTACTTCAAGATGGGCGGTCCGGCGAAGGAAACCGCCGTCGTGTCGGTCGAGAATATGATCGCGCCGGACCTCGAAGCCGTCGAGGTCATGCACAATGGCGAAAAGGTCGTCATCATGCGGCACCACGACAAGGACGCCACCCTGCCCGCCGAGTTCCTGAAAACCGACCGCGGCTGCCCGCCGTTCTGTGTGCAGCCGGTCGTCGCCGCTGAAGGGGTCGACACCATCGCGGAGCTGGAGTTGCTCGACTATCTCGGAAAGGCCGCCAAGGGCGACGAGTCGATCCTGATTGTCGACAGCCGCACGCCGGACTGGGTCATGCGCGGCACCATCCCCGGGTCGGTCAACATTCCCTGGAATACGGTCTCCCAGGACAGCATGTCCGGTATGTTCGGCGACTCCGGCCAATCGCCACTGGACGGAATCCTCCAAGACCAGTTCGGCGCCACGAAGACGGATGCCGGGTGGGACTTCTCCGGGGCCAAGACCTTGGTCCTGTTCTGCAACGGCATCTGGTGCCCGCAATCGTCCGCCAACATAGAAACGCTTATCAGGCTGGGTTATCCGGCCGAAAAGCTCAAGTGGTACCGGGGCGGCATGCAGGACTGGGTCAGCGTCGGTCTGACCACCGTCAAGCCCTGACGCGAGGCCCGAACCGCCGCTAGCAAGAGGCGCCGTTCGGCGCCTCTTTTTTTGGCACCTCCCGGAAAGCCGTTTAGAATTCGGGACGCGGCGCGCGGGTGGCGGAATTGGTAGACGCGCTGGATTTAGGTTCCAGTGTCGAAAGACGTGGGGGTTCGAGTCCCCCCCTGCGCACCATTTTCAAATGAAGGGCTTACGCCAGCCCTCAGGACTCCGCTCGCTCCCCATCTTCTCCAGCGTGACCAAATCGTGGCTCGTCGGACCTGGTGACAGAGGTCCCCGGGTCGTCGGGCGCCAGATGAGCTTGGCGCTCAGTCACGAGGATCGTGCCGTGCCCAAGCGGATCCCGAGTCTCCGCCAGGCGTGCACCTGCCGTCACCAGCCGAGCGGCACAGGTGTGTCGAAGCATGCAGAAACCCGATGTGGCATTTCCGGCCTGCCGGTGACCGATCACCACCCGCACGGGCACTCGCGGCGTTTCGCACAACGGGTGCCAGAAAATCGTGGCCGTCGCTCCATGGACAGAATCTCGTGGTTGGCCGCTCTCGACCATTTGCGGCCCGTTTGGTCTACTCGCATCGATTGTGTTCTTGTTCGCCATCACCCGCGTTACGAAACGGCATAATGAAAACACGTGCGAGACCTATGCAACCCGGCCATACAACCTGATGGGCACGGCGCACCGCTTCAGGATGCGAGCGCGGAGCCGCGGCATCGACGAAAAGTCGGTGCTAGCGATCGCTGCGCCCGGGCCACCCGGCCGGAGTGATCTCTGCGGTCGCCAGAACCGCTCACTCCAGGCTGGCCGCCCCACCAGGGCGGTGGGGGACGCGAAATCCCGGCGGCACGACGTTCACGGCGACGGGGCGCGGGAATGATGCGTGTCACGTGGCGCTCGCTACGCCTGCGTGCCGCCGCGTTCGCGCTGCTCTGGTGGGTTCTGGCCGAGGGGCGCCACGACGGCTGGGCGCTGGGTGCGGTTGCCGTCGTCCTTTCCACTGGGGCCAGCCTGGCGCTGTCGCCCCCGGGACGAAGACGCATCCAACCGGGCGGTCTCTTCGCCTTCCTCGGGTTCTTTCTCTGGAGCTCGATGCGCGGCGGAGCGCAGGTCGCGGCGATGGCCCTCCGTGGTCCCGACGCCCTGCAGCCGGGACTGCTCGAGATTCAGGTGCGCCTGCCGCCGGGCGGGCCGCGCATCCTGCTGGTGAACGCCCTGACCTTGATGCCGGGGACCCTCGGCGTCGAGCTGGTCCGCAAGACCTTGCGCCTGCATGTACTCGATGAGCGGTTGCCGGTGATCGCCGAGGCACGGGCGCTGGAAGCGGCCATCGCCCGCATGTTCGGGAGGGATGTATGACCACCCTCGCGCTCGCCGTTGCGCTGTTTCTGCTCGCGAATCTGGTCGTTGCATTGGTCGCCGCGGCGCGCGGGCCTACTCCGGCCGACCGCATGCTGATGGCCCTGCTGTTCGGCACCACGGGCACCGGCATCCTGGCGCTCCTTGCCACGGCCGGCGCCGGGACGGCGCTGGTCGATGTCGCGCTGGTACTGGCCCTGCTGGCCGCCATCGGCGGTATCGCGTTCGCAAAGCGCGCCTGGCGCGCTCGGCAGGACACCCGTGATTGACTGGCTCAGCGCCCTGCTGCTCTTGGTCGGTGCCGCCTTCTTCTTCGCCGGTACGGTGGGCCTGCTGCGCTTTCCCGATGTCTACAGCCGGCTGCACGCCCTGGCCAAAGCGGACAACCTGGGCCTCGGCTGCGTGCTGCTCGGTCTCGCGCTGCAAGCCGGCAGTCTCGCCGAGGCAATGAAGCTGCTGCTGATCTGGCCGCTGGTGCTGGCGGCCAGCGCCGGGGTCGGATTCGCCATCGCCCGCCGTGCGCAGACGCTCGGCATCCGGCCCTGGCGCCAGGGGGAGGACCGATGACCCTCGCTCTCGCCTTCGACCTGCTGCTGGCCTGGGGCTTGCTGTGGAGCGCCTTGCGCACCCTGACCACCCCGCGGCTGGATCGCGCCATCATCCTGTTCATCGCCTTCGGCCTGCTGATGACGATCGCCTGGGCAAGGCTCTCGGCGCCCGACATCGGCCTGGCCGAGGCGGCCATCGGTGCGGGCCTGACGGGTGCGCTCCTTCTGGATGCCTATGGCTCCCTGCGCCGCCGGAAGGGACGGCAGGAAAAATCGTGAAAGCGCTCGCGGTCACTTTGCTTGCCCTGGCCTTCGTGGCCGCAGCAATCGGCGCCATGCTCGAGCTGGGCCCGGCCGCCGTGGACTTGCGCGTGCAGGTGACGGGGCGTCTTCCCGAGAGCGGCGTCAGCCACCCGGTCACGGCCGTGCTGCTCAACTATCGCGGCTATGACACCCTGCTCGAAGTCGCCGTGCTGCTGGTGGCACTGGTGGGTATTCTGGCGGCCGGAAGTGAGGCGGGCGCGACGGTGCCGAAGGCGGCACATCCGGTGTTGCGAACCCCGGCGCGCCTGGCCGCGCCACTGATGGTCCTGACCGCCATCTATCTCCTGTGGGCCGGCGCATTCCGACCGGGTGGTGCCTTCCAGGCCGGGGCGGTGCTCGCCGCCGCTGCCGTGCTGCTGCACCTCGTCGGGCTGGTGCCGGGCTGGCGCTCGCCGACAGTGCGGCTTCGGCTCGGGTTGGCGGCCGGTTTCGTCCTCTTCCTCGCCGTCGCCGCGGCACTCCTGACCCAGGGGGCCCTGCTGGCGTTCCCCCCGGCCCGGGCAGGGCTGATGATCCTGCTGATCGAGGCCACCCTGACCGTTTCGCTCGGGCTGATCCTCGCCGGGCTCTTCCTGTTCCTCTCGCGGGAAGGGAGATAAGCGCAGTGACGACCGGTCTCCTGTTCGCGCTGGTGGGCGTCGCCCTGTTCGCGCTGGGCGTGGCGGGCGTGGCGCTGATCGCGCACCTCCTGCGCCGCGTCCTCGCCTTCAACCTGATGGGCAGCGGCGCCTTCCTCGTGCTGGTTGGCCTGGCGCAGCGCGACGACGTGCCGGATCCAGTGCCTCAGGCGATGGTGCTAACCGGCATCGTCGTCGCCGTCGCCGCCACGGCCCTGGCGCTGGCCCTGGTGCGCAGACTGCACGCCCTGACCGGCCGTCTGGAGCTGCCGGAGGACGAGGGTGACTGACCCCCTGGCCTGGCTCGTGGTGCTGCCGCTCGGCTGGGCGACGCTGGCCTTCGTGCTCGGTCCCAGGCGCGGGGCCTGGGCGGCACTGGCGGGGCTCAGCATGCAGCTGTGGCTAGCCGTCGAGCTCGCCGCGGAGATTCTCGTCGGCGGCAGGACGGCTGCGGTCGGCGCGGGCAGAGCAGGAGCCCTGCATGCGGTCGGCGGCTGGGGGGCGCCCCTGGGCATCGACCTCGCCGCCGACGGCCTCTCGGCGGCGATGCTGATCCTGACGCAGGCGGTGACGCTGGCGCTGGCAGTTTACGCCCGCGCCTACTTCAAAGCCGGCGACGCCGCCGGGGCCTGGTTCTGGCCGCTTACGGGGTTCCTGATCGCCGGCATCAATGCCCTGTTCGTATCCGCCGACCTGTTCAACCTGTATGTGACCTTGGAGCTGATCGGCCTGGCGTCCGTCGGCATCGTGGCCGCGGGGGGCGGCGCCGCGCAGCTGGCCGCGGCCTTGCGCTACCTGTTCGCCAGCCTCGTCGGCTCCGGCGCCTATCTGCTCGGCGTCGCCCTGATCTATGGCGCCTACGGCACGGTGTCCATCGCCACGCTGACGCCGCTGATGATGGCCGAGGCACCGCGGCTGGTCTGGATCGCCGCCGGCCTGATGCTGGTCGGCCTGATGCTCAAGACCGCCCTGTTCCCGTTCCACTTCTGGCTGCCGCCGGCCCACGGCAGCGCCCCGGCGCCGGTCTCGGCGCTGCTGTCGGCATTGGTGGTGAAGGCCTCCTTCTACCTTATCCTGCGGCTCTGGACCGGTCCCCTGCAGCCCCTGCTGCCGGTCGTCGCCGCCTGGTTGGCGGCCCTGCTCGGCGCCCTGGCGATCTTCTGGGGTTCCTATCGGGCCATCCGTGCCGCGAAGCTCAAGCACCTGATCGCCTATTCCACCGTGGCCCAGCTGGGGTATCTGTTCCTGATCTTTCCGCTGCTGGCGCAGCCCGTCGCCTTGCAGGCCGGTCTGATGCAGGTCTTCGCCCACGCTCTGGCCAAGGCCGGCATGTTCGCCGCCGCCGGCGTCATGATCAGGGCGACCGGTCAGGAGACGGTGGCCGGACTGGCGGGAGCGGTCAACCGCCTGCCCGTCACCCTGTTCGCCTTCGGGCTGGCCGGCATGACCCTGATGGGCCTGCCGCCTTCCTCGGGCTTTCTCGCCAAGTGGCAGATCATCGAGGCGGCACTGGCGCAGGGAAACTGGATCATCGCCGTGGTGGCCCTGGCCGGAGGCCTGCTGGCCACCCTGTATGTCTTTCGCGTGCTGCGCCAGGCCTTCCTGGTCCCCGCCCCCGGCGCTGCCGAACGAGGCCCGGTCGCCGCCGTGCCGCGGACGCTGGAGTGGAGCGCCTTCGCGCTCGCCGCCGCCAGCGTCCTGCTCGGCCTACGCGGCGTGGAGCTGATGCAGCTGCTCGGAGCGGGCGCGTGAGCGCCAGCGAGTGGCTGCCCCTGGCCGTGCTGGCCTCATCCCTGTTGCCGGGCCTGGTGATCTTCGCCCTACCCGAGGACCGGGTCGCCACCCGCACGACCCTCAACCTGCTCGGCGCCCTGGCCAAGCTGGCGCTGGTCTTTCTGCTGCTCGCCGGCGTGCGCGCGGGTGAGACATATGGCGTGCGCTTTGCCGTCCTGCCCGGTCTGGATCTCGCATTCAAGGCTGATGCCCTGGGTCTGCTGTTCGTCACCCTTTCAGCCGTACTCTGGCTGCTCACCACCCTCTACGCCATCGGCTACCTCGAGCGCTCGCCCAACCGCAGCCGCTTCTTCGGATTCTTTAGCCTATGTGTCACGGCCACGATGGGCATTGCCATGGCGGCGAATCTGTTCACCTTCTTCGTCTTCTACGAACTGCTGACCCTGTCGACCTTCCCACTGGTGGTGCATCGCGGTACCGACCAGGCGATGCGCGGGGGGACCGTCTATCTCGCCTACACCCTGATCGGCGGCACGGTGCTGCTGACCGGAATCGTCTGGCTGCATGATCTGCTCGGGCACACGGAGTTCGCCCACACCGGCGTCGCCGCCGCACTCGGGCCCGAGTACGTCGCGCAGCTGCAGATCATCTTCGTGCTGCTGATCGTGGGCGTCGGCGTCAAGGCGGCCATCGTCCCGCTGCACGGCTGGCTTCCTCAGGCGATGGTGGCGCCTGCGCCCGTCTCCGCGCTGCTGCATGCCGTAGCCGTGGTCAAAGCCGGCGCCTTTGGCATCGTGCGCATCGTCTACGAGGTCTACGGCGTCGAATTCGCCCAGTCGCTGAACCTGCTGCCGCCGTTGGCGATGTTCGCGACCATCACCATCCTCTGGGGCAGCTCTCGCGCATTGTTCCAGGATGATCTGAAGAAGCGGCTGGCGTTTTCCACTGTGAGCCAGGTGTCCTACATCGCCCTCGGTGTCGCCCTGTTCGGCCCTATCGGCACGGTTGGCGGCCTGGTGCATCTGGTGCATCAGGGCATCATGAAGATCACCCTCTTTTTCTGTGCCGGCAATTACGCGGAGACCCTGGGCATCCACAATATCAGCGAGATGGATGGCGCGGGACGGCGCATGCCGCTCACCACGATCGCCTTTTCCATCGGCGCACTCGGCATGATGGGGGCGCCACTGACCGCTGGTGCGGTCAGCAAGACCTGGCTCTCCGAAGGCGCCACGGCCGCCGGCATGGATTGGGCCGTCTGGGTCCTGTGGACATCGAGCCTGCTGAATGCCGCCTACTTCCTGCCCATTCTCTGGCGCGCCTGGCTCCGGCCCGCATCCTCCCCCTGGCCGGACGAGCAGGTTCCAAGGCGCGGCTGGCGCGAGACCGCCTGGCTGCTGCTGTTGCCGCCCCTGGTCACTGCGGTCGCCACTGTGGCGGCCGGCACCTTCTCGACGGCTGAGGTCAGTCCCCTGTCCTGGGCCCGCTTGATCGCCGAGCGCGAATACGCGACGCCTGCGCTGCCATGACGTTCGTGTCGACGCGGATGACCTCGCGGACTTTGAGGGCTCAACGCGGGGGAGACGGCCGGTGCGGGTGCTCAGCTTGATAAGGCGACGGGCGAGACGAAGCCCGGGGGCTTGATCGCGACCACGGAGCAGTCGAGCTGATAGAGAACCGTCTCGGCCGTATTGCCCATGATGAGGCCGGGAATGCCGCTGCGCCCTACCGTGCCCATGACGACGAGATCGGCCTTGAGCCGTTTGGCCAACGCCGGAATCTCCCTGCTCGGCGATCCCCTCACCAGATGCGTTCGCGGTTTCAGGAATGCCAGAGTGCCCGATCCCATGGCGCTTTCCAGTTCGTGCAACATTGCGTCCAGACTGGTTTCGTGTTGCCGCCTCACCTCATCGAGGTAGGCGGCCACTTCTTCCTCCGGCATGCGAAAAGACGCACTGCGCATGACTCCTTCGCCGATCGCCTCCCAAACATGCACCACATGCAGCTCGGCGAATTCCGTCAGCGCCATCGAACCGGCTACCTCCAGCAACTGACGACACAAAGTCTGGCGCGCTTCCCATTCCTCGGCGGGATAGCCATTGGGCAGATCGACTGCGGCAAGGATGCGCCGGTAAGTTTTCGGCGCTTGGCACTTGATGAACCAGATGGGACGAGGACATTTGCGCAACAGGTGCATATCGTTGCTGCCGAACAGCAGGGCCAGCCAGCTCGGATCTTCCGGGACCTTGATGACCAAGTCATGCCCCTCGCGCAGCACCTCGCGGATCACTTCCAGATAGGGTGTGCCGACCAGTACCTTGCATCGGATCGTCAGCCTCTTCCGGTAGGGCTCGACCAAGGCGTCGAGTACCCGTGCATGCTCGGCGTTCAACGCCGCCTGCAGGTTGGCCGAAATCGGGCCGCCCTGAGGCATGCCGACACCGGCCGTAACGCAGGGGGCCACGGCGACGAGCGTCATGCTGGCCTGGTTGCTCTCCGCCAGCGCGACGGCTCGCTCCAGAACCGACGCGCTCGGCTTTCCCGCCTCGATGACGCAAAGAATGTTCTTGAACCACTTCATCCCCTTAATCTCCTGCGGGGTGAACGACAGGCCAGGGATACGGTCGCGCAGAACCGATGCCGCTCGCAAGGGAGAAGCGGTCCGGCGCAGGCGCGTCGCAGAATACCTGCCCTTGCTCATGCATCGGAACCAGATGCCTGACTGCAGGGCCTGCCCTAACGCCCAAAAACCCTCCTCCCGAACCGTTAGACATCGGTTCCGGGCGCGCGATGCGAGCGCATCACTTTGACCAGATTCTCGACCGCAAAGTCCACGGCGTCGCGGAACGGGTAGAGCACGATGGGCACGCCGGCCTGCCACAGGGCGGCACCCTGGGCCTCGTCGCGGGCGACCACGACGATCTCGCCGCCATAGCGGTGCTCATACAGGGCGTGCAGCAGGGCGCGGTTGGAATCGGTGTCCGGCAGGGTGCTGATGACCCATCCCGCGCCGGCAAGGGGCAGGCTGTCGAGAAAATCCGGATCCGCTCCGTCCCCGAACCGCACCAACAGATCCGTATCGCCCAAGGCCTGCACCAACTCCGGATCGAAGTCCACGCCGAGCACCGCGAGTCCGTTCTCGCGCAACCGCCGCGCCAAGCGCTTGCCGTAGCGCCCGAGTCCGAACACCAGGACATCGGGCTGCTCCCGCGGGGCAGCGTGCTGCTCCACGGCCAACTCCCGATAGGGACGACGCCGCTCGAACGGGCGCAGCAGCGGGGCCAACCGCTCGTAAAGGGCGTGGGAGCTCAGGATCATGTACGTGCTCAGGGTGATGGTGATCAGTCCCACGAGCGTGGTCAGACCCAGGGCTTCGACGCCGATGTGCCCGAGCGAGATGCCCATGGCCACGAAGACGATTGAGAACTCGCTGATCTGGGCGACCGTCAGGCCAGCCAGGAAGCCGGTCCGCCTTCGATAGCCCATGTAGCCCATGATGGCCATCACGATCAGCGGGTTGCCGATGAGAACGAAGGCGGAGAGCACCAACGCCGGCCAGGTCTCGGTGCCCAGGGTCGAGAGGTCGAGCCGCGCACCGAGATCGATGAAGAAAAACAACAGCAGGAAATCCCGAATCCCAGTCAGCCTTGCGCTGATGGCCTCGCGGTAGCCGGTCGAGGCGAGCGAGAAGCCAGCCAGGAAGGCACCCGCCTCCTTCGAGAAGCCGCCCCAATCGCCGAGAGCCGCGAGCCCGGTGCCCCAGGCGATGGCGAACAACAGGAGCAACTCGGGCGAGCGAGCCATGCTTCGCACCAGCCGCGGCAGCACCCAGCGCATCATGACGAACAGCAGCACAGCGGCCGCGGCGACCCGCCCGATGAGCTCGGAGGCTACCCGCCAGACGCCGGCGTCGCTGTCGCTGCCGAGGGCGCTCATGGACATCATGGCCAGCACCACGGCGATATCCTGCACGATCAGGAAGCCGACCGCGATGCGCCCGTGCAGGGAATCCAGCTCGCGTTTGTCCGAGAGCAGCTTGACGATGATGATGGTGCTGGAGAACGTCAGCGCCACCGCTACATAAAGCGCCTCGACCCAGCTCTTGCCGAGCAGCAGGATCAGCACGAAGCCGAACAGGATGGTGAAGGCAAGCTGGCCCAGGCCCGTGGCCAATGCGACGGCGCCGATGTGGCGGACATGGGTGAGATCCAGCTTGAGCCCGACTAGGAACAGCAGCACAGCGATCCCGAACTGGGCTAGCAGGTCGATCTCGTCGTGGGCCTGCACCAACGCGAGCCCCGCCGGTCCTACCGCGATGCCGACGACGATGTAGGCGATCAGCACTGGCTGGCGCAGCCGGACAGCCACCATCCCCGCCACGGCGATAATCCCCAGCAGCAGGGCGATCTCGGCAAAGGGCTCGAATGTCATGGTGCGTTGCTGGATGTATGGCGTTCCGATTACGCCGAAAAAGGGGTCGCCTGCCCGGGCGCTGCGGCTTCCTCGGCAACGGCACCGACGCCCCCATGGCCTCGCCCGCCACCACCCGGGTGACCACACCAGCGAAGCCGTCACCCCCACCGGCAAGCGCTAACCGATCAACCTCGTGCGCTCACTGCCGACTGAGTTAGGAGCAAGACAGGCGAGCCGGACGTGGATTCGAGGACCGCGTCCCCCGCAGCCCGGTGTCCAGCTGTCGCTGAAACCACCAGGCGTCAGTCTTCAACCGGTTCCGAGGAAGGGTCGGCTACGGGGAATGAAGACGTCTTCGCTCAAACTGCGCGACGACCCTGACACCAGTATAAGCGCCGTCACGACGCGTCGCCGATTCAACCAGGCCGGCTTCGTACCCAACGCCTTAGACGCTTACTTGGCACCGCGGCCCCACCGCAGTGCGGGCTCGGCCCTCGCGCCCGCGGGAGGCTGATTCGGATCCCCAGAATGTCTTGCAGACGTCTCGTTTCGTGACGAGCGCGGGGGCACTTGCGACCAGTCCGTCTGTCGAATCAGTTTGTGACGGATAAGACCGGAAAGATGTTGATGTCGTCTTGCGCGCAACGCTCGATGCCCGCATCGGTTCCAAACACCTCTGCTCGCTCCCGACAAGCCTCGGATACTCGAAGCGCATTCGCGGCGATCACTTCGTTGCCACGAAGGAAGTCGTTCATGAAACCCTGAACCTTCAACCCATCGGCTCGAAGGCGAAGGCATGTCGAGTAAGGCAGGTCCGCGCCTTGATCCTGCGCTACACACTTGGAGGTGCTGATGGCGCCCTCGATACGAGATCGTCATCTTTGGGAGCGCAGCGGACACTGCGCATCTCGCGGAGGTGCCCGCGCTGCAAGCTGTAGGCAGATGGGGCAAGCTGCCAGGAGGCGCTCCCGCGTGGCGAGGTCACCATTCAAGAGTGGATCGAAACGGCGAAGGAACTAG
>CAYNBI010000036.1:16978-32471 GCA_964395315.1 uncultured Chromatiaceae bacterium
ATATCCCCCTTCTGCCGACCCGCCTGGCTCCTGCGCATCGCCCACTCCATCCATCGTGCGGCTGGATTTCCTGAGACACATCGAGCCGATCATTCCGATTCCAGCGGGCTTGCTCGATAGGTGCGAGCGTGCCACGAACCCGGGGTTCCAGGCCCAATCAGCACTCCAGCGGCCACGTAGCCGATGAGGGACACGTCGTCGGGAATGGGGCTCCATTATGCGGCAGAGAATTTTGGATCATGGTAGCGGGGCGGGCATGCGAGGAAGGCCCCCTGGCGGCGGGTGAGACCAGAAGAGGATTCGTACTTTCCTATTCTTGGGCTCCCGAAGTACGGATATCAGCGTTCTCGCGAGTCCCATGCTTCTGGTTGGGAGAAGGCAAGTCCTCCCCCGGCGCGCACCCATCCCAGGGGCTACCGGCGCGGCCGACAGCGCTGACCCTCCGAGCGAGGCGGCATTTCCGCGCCCCTCGCACGCCAGCCGGCAGCCGTCGGCGGGCCTTTCGTTCGCTCGCCGAGGCACTTCGATGCAGGATCTGATGGAAAGGCACTGGCACCACCTCCCCGAGGCGGAGGTGGCGGATTTGCTCGACGCGGACGCCGAGCGCGGCCTCGACCGGCTCGAGGCCGAGGAGCGGCAACGTCGCTTCGGCCCGAACGCGCTCACGCCGCGCAAGGGCCGCGGGCCCTTGCTCCGCTTCCTGGACCAGTTCAACCAGGCCCTGGTCTACGTGCTGCTCGCCGCGATCCTGGTGAAGCTCACCCTGGGGGGCTACGTGGACGCGGGTGTGATCCTCGGGGTGGTCCTGCTCAACGCCGCCATCGGCTTCGTCCAGGAGAGCAAGGCCGCCAGCGCCCTGGACGCCCTCTCGCGCTCCCTAACCACCGAGGCCACGGTGGTGCGCGCCGGCGAGCGCCGCCAGGTGGACGCCCGGGAACTGGTACCCGGAGACCTGGTGCTGCTCGCCTCCGGGGACAAGGTGCCCGCGGACATGCGGCTGCTCAAGGTGAAGGACCTCAAGGTGGACGAGTCGGCGCTGACCGGGGAGTCGGTGCCAGTGGAGAAGCGCGCGGGGATGGTGGGCCACGACACCACCCTGGCGGACCGGGCCAACATGGCCTACTCCTCGACCTTCGTCACCTTCGGCACCGCCGCGGGGCTGGTCACCGCCACCGGAGACAACACGGAAGTGGGGCGGATCTCCGAGCTCATCGCCCGGGCGAGCCCGCTGGAAACCCCCCTCACGCGCCAGATCGCCCACTTCAGCCGCCTGCTCCTCTACGGCATCCTTGGTCTGGCCCTGCTGACCTTCCTCGTCGGACTCCTGCACGGGGAGTCCTGGATCGCCATGTTCATGGCGGCGGTGGCGCTCGCCGTGGCAATGATCCCGGAGGGGCTGCCGGCGGTGCTCACCGTCACGCTCGCCATCGGGGTGGCGCGCATGGCCCGTCGCCACGCCATCATCCGCCGCCTGCCCGCAGTGGAGACCCTGGGCAGCACCACCGTGATCTGCTCGGACAAGACCGGCACCCTGACCCGCAACGAGATGACGGTCCAGCGGCTGTGGGCGGGGGGCGAGGAGTATGCACTGAGCGGCGTGGGCTATGAGCCGGAGGGGGAGCTCACGGCGGACGGCGCCCGGGTGGAGCTTGCCGCGCAGCCGGCGCTGGCGGAGCTGCTGAAGGCCGGGCTGCTGTGCAACGACGCGGTGCTGCGGCAGGACGGCGGTGCCTGGCGGGTCGAGGGGGACCCCACAGAGGGGGCCCTGCTCACCGCGGCGGCCAAGGCCGGATTTGACGCCGCGGCAGAGCACGGCGGGGCCCCGCGCCTGGACGCCATCCCCTTCGAGTCCGAGCACCAGTACATGGCGACCCTCCACGGGGGCCCGAGCCCCATGGTGTACCTGAAGGGCTCGGTGGAGGCCCTGCTGCCGCGCTGCGACGAGGCCCTCGCTGCTGACGGGAGCCTGGCCCCGCTTGACCAGCGAGCCGTGCGCGCCCGGGTCGAGGCGTTGGCCTCCCGCGGCCTGCGAGTGCTGGCCTTCGCCCGCCTTGACGGCGCCGCGCGCAGCGGCATAGACCACCCGGACCTGGCGGGCGGAATCACCTTCCTCGGCCTGCAGGGCATGATCGACCCGCCGCGGGAGGAGGCGATGCGGGCGGTGGCCGCCTGCGGCCGTGCGGGCATCTCCGTCAAGATGATCACGGGCGACCACGCCCTCACCGCCTCGGCCATCGCGGGGCAGATCGGTCTCGGGGGCCAGGCGGGTGATGGGGGACTGCCGGCGGCCCTCACCGGACGCCAGCTCGCCGAGCTTCACGACGACGATCTGGTCCAGGCCGCCGCTGACACCGCGGTCTTCGCCCGCGTCACCCCGGAGCAGAAGCTGCGCCTGGTGGAGGCGATCCAGGCCCGGGGCGCCGTCGTCGCCATGACCGGAGACGGGGTCAACGACGCCCCGGCACTGCGCCAGGCGGACATCGGCGTGTCCATGGGACAGGCCGGGACCGAAGTGGCCAAGGAGGCCTCCGACATGGTGCTGACCGACGACAACTTCGCCTCCATCGAGGCGGCGGTAGAGGAAGGCCGCGGGGTGTTCGAGAATCTCACCAAGTTCATCACCTGGATCCTCCCCACCAACGCCGGGCAGGGACTCGTGATCCTGGTGGCGGTACTCTTCGCCCAGCCGCTGCCGGTGCTGCCGGTGCAGGCACTGTGGATCAACATGACCACCGCCGTCCTCCTGGGACTCACCCTGGCCTTCGAGCCCAAGGAGCCGGGTCTCATGGATCGTCCCCCGCGGCCTCCGGGGGCCCCCATCCTCGACGCCGTGCTCTTGCAACGCATCCTGCTGGTGGGGCTGATGCTGCTCGCGGGCGCCTTCGGCCTCTTTGAATGGGCCCTGCATCACGGCGCCAGCGTCGAGCAGGCGCGCACCGTAGCGGTGAACGTGTTTGCCGCGGGGCAGGCGTTCTACCTGCTGAATTGCCGGTCCCTGCGCTGGTCCATGTTCCGCATCGGGGTGTTCAGCAACCCCTGGGTGTGGGCCGGCATCGCCGCCATGGCCCTGGTGCAACTCGCCTTCACCTACCTGCCCCTCATGAACCGCCTGTTCCATACCGAGCCCATCGCCGCCGGCTACTGGATCGCGATCCTCGCGGTGGGGCTCGCGATCCACGGAGTGATGGGGCTGGAAAAGCTGGTGCGGCCGAGGGGAGCGCCGGGACCCCTCGGGGGCCCGCCCGGGGGGCTGATGCGAGCTGGCTACCGGAGCGGCAGCGAAGGCCCGCCTCACCGAAATGACCCGGAGTAAGTCGCAAGAGAATCGGTCTCGCGAGCGCGGTCAGCCCAAGGGCCACGGCCTCAAAAGTGCCGGGCCGAGATGCCCGTGGCGGCGGAAAAGACCGCGGAATGCCTGATCTGGGCGACCTTCAGGAACGCCGGGAAGCCGGTTTGCCTTCGGCAGCCCATGATCGCCAACACGATCAGCGGGTTGCCGATGGGAACGGAGGCGCGGGCACCCACGCCGGTGGCCAGCTCATGCCTGCGGCTGATCCGAAAGCGCGGTTGCGGTCGTGCGTGTGGCCCTGGTCTGACGCTGTGAATGAGGATCGAGCAGACGGGCTCGTGGGGACACCCTTCCGCGATATCTGATTCCGGCCGTGCCCCTTCCCTTGCGGGCCTGGCGGCTCGGTCGCCCCGCAGAGCCATGGTGTCTGCGAGAGCGGGCTGTGTCCCAAGTTGAAGGCGCCCCTCGCTTCGCCGGCAAATGGCCCGCGTCTAAGCCTTCGGCGGGATGCCCGCCTTCGCCTCCGCCGCCCTTCTCCCGCAGCGGCGGGACCGAGGTTCCTCGTCGCGCGAAGGCGGAGCCGACGCAGCGTCCCGGACCATTTTTAACGTCGGTGTAAAGGTCAATTACCCCGAGCCGCGTTTATCTTGCCCGAGCGAGACACTAGGTTAGGGTCCAGTTTGGACCTCTGGGAGTTGAACATGTTTGCGATCCGACACGCCTCCGAACGCGGCCATGCCGATCACGGTTGGCTGAACAGTTACCACACCTTTTCCTTTGCAAGCTACCACGACCCCAAGCACATGGGCTTCTCGAACCTGCGGGTAATCAATGACGACACCGTGGCCCCCGGCGGTGGCTTCGCGACCCATGGCCACACCGACATGGAGATCATCAGCTACGTGCTCGAGGGCGCGCTCGAGCACAAGGACAGCATGGGTAACGGGTCGGTGATCAGACCTGGCGATGTCCAGAGAATGAGTGCGGGCACAGGAGTGAGGCACAGCGAATACAACCATTCATCGACCGAGCCGGTCCATTTCCTGCAGATCTGGCTCGAGCCGAACAAGCTCGGTGTCGAGCCAGAGTATGATCAACGGCACTTTCCGGCCGAGCAGCGCCGTGGCCGCCTGGTCCTGTTCGTGTCGCCGGACGGACGCTTGGGTTCGATCGCCACGCACCAGGATGCACTCCTCTACGGCACCCGTCTGGAAGCCGGCGACGCCCTGGAACATCCGCTGGAACCAGGGCGGCGAGCCTACATCCATGTTGCGCGCGGACAGCTCAGCGTGAACGGTCAGACCTTGAATCCAGGGGATGGCCTCGCCGTCGAGAACCAGCCGGTGCTGCGCTTCGAAGGCGTCGATGCCGCGGAGGTTCTGCTTTTCGACTTGCCTTGACCGGCGACCGATCTAGACCGAACAACGAAGCGAAGCAACTGCACGGAGAGTCGAAAATGGCAAAACCAGTCATCGCTGACAACAAACCCGTCAAGGTTCGGCTCGCGCAGGGACAGGAATACCATTTCTGCACCTGTGGGCGGTCGCTGAGCCAGCCCTTCTGCGACGGCTCCCACGTGGGAACGCCTTTCACCCCACGCGTCATCGTCGTCGACGAAGACCAGGAGGCGTTCCTGTGCGCGTGCAAGCACACCGCCAACGCGCCTTTCTGCGACGGCACGCATACCGGCTTTTCCGAGGACCAGATCGGAAAAGAGGGGCCGGGACGAGTTGCCAGGTCGGAAGGCCAACCCGCGGCCCGTAACACCAAGGAAGAGCCGACCCTCGAGTTCATTCACCAACTGGCGAGCGAGGGGCTCGGCTCGATGGGCCATCACGGACCAATGGCCGCAATGGGTGTGCCGCGGGATCGACTCCCGAACTGGGACGACATCCAGATCATGGTGGCACAGCTGGACCGCAAACCGCTCCCGGAAGAGACGGCGGTGGGTACGGATACGGTCATCGGCCCCGAGAGCAAGAAACCGCTGGTATTGCACATCCCGCTGTTCGTCTCCGACATGAGCTTCGGCGCCCTCTCGGAGGAGGCCAAGATCGCGCTGGCCAAAGGCGCCGAGCTGGCCGGCACCGGCATCTGCTCCGGCGAAGGCGGAATGCTGCCGGAGGAGCAGGAAGCCAATGGCCGGTACCTGTACGAGCTGGCGAGCGCAAAGTTCGGCTACAGCGAGGATCTCCTGCCAAAGGTCCAGGCGTTTCATTTCAAAGGGGGACAGGGAGCGAAAACGGGGACCGGCGGTCACCTCCCCGGCGTCAAGAACCGGGGAAGGATCTCAGAGGTGAGGGGTATCCCGGAGGGAACGCCGGCTATTTCGCCGCCCACCTTCACGGACCTGGTCACCCCGGCGGACTTCAAGCGCTTCGCCGATCGCGTGCGCGAGATCACAGGGGGCATACCGATCGGGTTCAAGCTGAGCGCGAACCACATAGAGCGGGACATCGCGTTTGCGCTCCGGGCGGGGGCCGACTACATCATTCTCGACGGGCGCGGCGGCGGCACAGGGGCCGCGCCGCTCATGTTCCGCGACCATATCAGCGTACCCACGATTCCGGCGCTGGCCCGTGCAAGACGCTATCTCGATCGGGAAGGCGTCGGGCGACGGGTAACCCTGATCATCACCGGCGGTCTCAGAGTGCCGACGGACTTTGTCAAGGCACTGGCGATGGGCGCCGATGGCATCGCCATCGCCAACAGCGCCATGCAGGCCATCGGCTGCGTCGGTGCGAGAATCTGCAATACGAACAACTGCCCCGCCGGCATCGCGACCCAGAAGCCCGAGCTGAGGCGGCGGCTGGATATCGAGCAGTCCGCGGTGCGACTGCAACGCTTCCTGTCCAGCTCGGCGGAGCTGATGAAGGTCATGGCGCGGGCCTGTGGGCACAGGCACCTGCGGCAGTTTTCCGGAGATGACCTTGCGACCTTGAGTGGCGAGATGGCGCAGATCTCCGGTGTTCGGTATTCCGGATTACAGCTGGAAGGAAACGATCGATGAGCAAGCCCGATATCGCGGACACCAAGCCCACGGCGGTGGAGCTGAAGGCGGGAGAGACCGTCTGGTGGTGCAGCTGCGGGCGGTCCAAGAATCAACCGTTCTGTGACGGCTCACACCAGGGTACGGAATTCGAGCCGGTCGGGTTCACGGCGGAGAAGGACGGCAGGTACTTCTTCTGCCTGTGCAAACGTAGCGCCAACCCACCGCTGTGCGACGGCTCGCACAGTCGCATTGCTGCAGAAGACCTCGAAGCGCAGGAGGGCACGAAGGAGGTCTGGTACAGGGTTGCGGACGTGGGCGCGCTGCAGGACGGAGAGGTTCGTGCGGTGCAGGCCGGGACACAAAGCATCGCCCTGACCTGTCATCGCGGCGAGATCGGCGCACTCGATAACGCCTGTCCACACCAGGGGGGGCCTCTGGGGGAAGGCAGTATCGAGTGCAACGGCGATGACGGCGATTGCTGGCTCCGTTGCCCCTGGCATGGCTGGGACTTCCACCCCTTGACCGGCAGGTCGCCCGGAGAGCATGACGATGGCGTGCGGACCTACCCCGTCGAGCAGCGTGAAGACGGCATCTATGTCGCGGTAAAGGAGTCATCCGAGCGAACGCAGACCGTCAGCGACCGCATGGTCCAAACCATGGTCAACTGGGGCGTCACGCACGTTTTCGGCATGGTTGGCCACTCGAATCTCGGCCTGGCCGACGCGCTGAGGCTGCAGGAGGCGCACGGGGACCTCAAGTACATCGGCATACGGCACGAGGGCGCCGCTTCGTTCGCCGCGTCGGGTTATGCCAAGCTGTGCGGCAAACCGGCCGCATGCATGAGCATTGCCGGGCCGGGCGCCACGAACATGCTCACCGGGCTGTGGGACGCCAAGGTTGACCGCGCACCGATTCTCGCGCTGACCGGGCAGGTCAATACCCAGGTGCTCGGTCCCGGCGCGTTCCAGGAGATCGACCTCGCCAGCGCATTCGCCCCGGTGGCGCGCTTCAGCCAGACCGTCCTGCGCGACTCCAACCACGTCGAGCTGATGAACCTTGCCTGCAAGAACGCAATCGTCGAGCGCGACGTCGCCCACCTGATATTCCCCGACGAGGTGCAAACGCTCCCGGCCGCCGACGGTGTCGAGACGGGGACCCCGGATGGCCGGCTCGGCGACCGCCAGATGCTGCCGGCCACCGACACCTTGGCAGCCGCGCTGCAGAGGCTCAAGGACGCGAAGCGCCCCGTCGTCATCGTCGGCTATGGAGCGCTCGGGCGGATGGAATCCGTGATCAGGCTTGCCGAGAAGCTGAAGGCGCCGGTACTGACGACGTTCAAGGCCAAGGGCCAGATCGCCGACGATCACCCGCATGCGGCCGGCGTGCTCGGACGCAGCGGCACGCCGGTCGCGAGCTGGTGCATGAACGAGGCCGATCTGCTGCTCGTGTTCGGTGCGAGCTTTTCCAACCACACCGGGATCACCTCGAAGAAGCCCATCATCCAGGTCGACTACGATCCGATGACACTGGGCAAGTTCCACTCGGTCGAAGTGCCCGTCCTCGGCGAGATCGGCCTGACCGCCGAGTGGCTGCGGCGCGCGTTGCCGGATACGCCGGGAGTCGACGACCAGCGGCCGGAACTGGTCGAGCGCTGGCGAATCTGGCGCGACGAGAAGACACGGCGGCGTGAGCGCGACCGCGGCAGGGGCATCAACTCCGCGGTCTTGTTCGACGTGCTGTCCCGGGTCGCTCCGGCCAACGCCGTCATCGCGGTGGACGTTGGCAACAATACCTACTCGTTCGGGCGATACTTCGAGTGCCGTGGACAGCGGGTGCTGATGTCGGGCTATCTCGGCTCGATCGGGTTCGCATTCCCGGCCGCGATGGGGGCATGGGCGGCGACCCAGGTGCAGGCCGATTACCAGGGTCGCAAGGTGATCTCAGTCAGCGGGGACGGTGGGTTTGGTCAGTACATGGCCGAGTTCACGACCGCGGTCCAGTACGACATGGACATCTGCCACGTGCTGCTGAACAACGCCGAGCTCGGGAAGATCAGCAAGGAGCAGCGGGCGGGCCGCTGGCCGGTCTGGCAGACCGGCCTGAGGAACCCGAACTTTGCCGCGTATGCCGAGAGTAGCGGTGGTCTTGGCATCCGGGTCGAACGTGTGGACGAGCTTTCGCACGCGTTGGAGCGGGCCATCGCTCACACCGGGCCGGCGCTGGTCGATGTGGTTGCGGACGTGGAGTTGATCTGAGAGACCACGGTGGAAGCAGAATCGCACCGGCGTCGCTACTGGACAGGAAATGCTCCGCTTCCGCGGTGTCCCGCGCGGTCTTGCCTCAGGGGTCCCGGCTTATCAGGCGTTTTCACTGGACCGACAGGAGGCTGCGTGCAAAAGGCGCTCGCGAAGCATCGAAGCGCAGCGTCCGCTTTCCGGAGTCATGGTCGAATCGGAACCGTCTTGGCGGGGGCCGGTATGCCACATCTGCGGCCTCCCGAGGTTCCCACGACAGCGGCGGCAGACAGTGTCTGGGAGATACTGTGGTTGCCATCCGTCCGATGATGCCGGTGCGCGAGGAGGCCGCTAGCGTCCGATGCCCTGTCACAAGTTCTTGTCGTCCTGGGGCATCGGCTCCGGGGCGGTGAAGCTGACGCTACTGAATCGCCGCGTCCCGCCGACCGGCTGATGACACCGCCGACCCGTGATGGCCCGATCGCAGTCGGATGGCCCGATCGTCCCTTCCGATGAACAGGATCCAAGAACCCATCAAGTGGGCGTGGCCGATCCGGGAGTGGCGACTAGACTGAAGGACATGAGCAAGGTCTTCGACGAGCTCGCCCGGGGTCTGGGCTATGTGCCCGGGATCGCCCGCGGTCCGATCCGGCGCGAAGTCCATCCCGAAGCCATTCTGCTCGCCGACCATGAGGTTCTTCGATCCCTCGCAACCTGGCCGGCCGGCTGCATCCTCACGAAGGCAGCGCCTTTCTCACACGCGAGCATCGCCCTGCTCAGCCGGGGCATTCCCACCATCATAGTCGATGCGCATCAGAGCAATCGTCTGGCTGAGGGAACAGCGGCGGTACTGGACGGCGCCGCCGGGCGCGTGCTGCGGGCCTCAATCCGACCCGATGCGCTGACGCCCGAGCCACCCCCGGTGCCCCCGTTCCTGCGGACACGCGACGGGGAATCCGTGGTACTGCGGGTAAGCGTGCGCACGGCCGAAGCCGCCCGGCTGGCGAGGGAGCGGGGCGCGGCCGCCGTAGGCTTGGTGCGTAGCGAATTCCTGGTGCCGGCGGATAACCGCGTCCCGGACACGGACTTCTATGTGCGAGCCTTCGAAGGCATCCTCGCGGCGGCCGCGCCCCTGTCGGTGACGATCCGGCTGCTGGACCTGGCTCCCGACAAGCATCCAGCTTGGGCGGCCGCCCTTCCCAACACCGGCACTCTCGGACGGCACGGCTCTCGGCTCTACGATGACCTGCTGGTGCGTCCCGTACTCGACGCTCAACTCGCCGCCCTCGCCGAACTCTGCCCACGCTATCCAATGCAGGTGTTGATTCCGAACGTCGCCACGCTTACTGCACTGACGCGCTGGCGCACGGCTGTGAAAGATGTGATGCGGCCCTGCGACCCGGTTGTCGCGCCGATGTTGGAGACAGTGGGGGCCGCTCTGTTGGTGGATCGCTTTCTGGCGGAATCGGCAATGGTCGGAATCGGCCTGAACGATCTCATGCAGTCCCTCTACGGCGCCGACCGGGACGTGCCACAGGTGCGCGATGAGTTGGACCCTTACGCCCCGGGCGTGTACCGATTCCTGGCCCATGTTGCCCTGATTGCCGGCGCCGACTTGGCGCGGGTCCAGCTCTGCGGCATCCTGCCGCAGTTGCCGGGAGTGCTTCCGGTCCTTCTGGGCCTTGGCTACCGTGCGTTTTCGGTGGACGTGGCTCATGCCCCCTACCTGGCCCAGACGGCGGCGGCTCGCACGTGCACCCAGGATCGCGCGCTTGCTGAGGCCGTGGCCGCCGCAGGCTCGTCACGGGAGGTCAAGAATCTGCTGGGTCTTGCCGCGGATCACTGACCCAGCCAGAGCTCGATGCCCCGAGCAGTGCGGCGGAGCCGAATGCGGCCCGCGTAGGGGGTGTGCATGCGGTAGAAGCTCGCAAGCGGCGTCTCCAGGGCCAGGGCCGTCGCGGCCCGGATCACGCCCAGATGGCAGACCAGAAGCACGTGACCCTCCGGGTGTTCGTCGAAGATCGCCAGGATTCCCTCCAGTACCCGCGCGTAGAATTTGTCCAGAGGCTCAGAGCCCGGCGGGCAATTATTGACGGCGTCTCGGAAGAAGGCCAGATAGGCCGCCGGATCCGCATCACGAATCTCGTCGTGACGGCGCCCCTCCCACGCTCCGAAGCCTACCTCTCTGAGGCGCGGGTCCACGACCAGCGGAAGATCCAAGCGCTCCGCCAGCGTCTCCGCGAACTCCCGGCAGCGGCGCAAGGGCGACGTCACCACATGGGTCCAATCGGATGTCTGCGCAACGGCGGCCCACATCTGCTCCCAGCCCCTTTCGCTAAGGGGATCGTCGACGCCGTCTCCGCGGTAGCGCACACCACCTCGGGGCTCGCCGTGTCTCAGCAGGTCAATCGTGCTCATGGTTTGCCTTCAGCGACCCCGGAGGTCACCGCTCCGGATCGAAACGACTGTTGTTCAGGGTTGACCCGGTACTGTCTCCGCGCTGTCCATGATCGGCTTTTTGCCGTCAGGATGGCCCTTGAAGCCCGCACCCTAGACCGACACCGCTTCGATCCTGATGTAGCCGACCTGTCATGGTTGCGACTCCTCGAACAGGCGATCGAGCGCACTGGCTTCGAATGCCATCAAGCCGGCGCGACCATGGCCGCACCGAAGGCAACGGCCAGCGCGACCACCCAGAGCCCAGCGACCGGCCATTGCCGCAGCACTCCGTCGGCCCGGACAAACAGACCGCCAAGAGACATCGTCACCCGGCGCACTGGACGCCCGATCGCGCCGAAGGTCGAGCCGAGGGGTAGCGGCGGCGGTTGAAGCGCCAGCCCTGCTGCGAGTAAAGAGCCTCCCAGGATGAGCGTCGCCGCCGACCATAGCTCCGCTACCGAGAAGGCACCCGAGAGGGCGTCCGGAAGCCCGGCCTGGACAGCGGCGAAACCCAGCAGCAAGGAGCACAGCGCCAGGGCAAGGGCCGCCCATTCGGCCAGGCGCGACACAGGTGCATGCAAGCTGACGGGTTCCGGCGTACGTACAAGTGCGTGGGCGACCACCAATATCACATAGCTCGCCGTGAGCATCCCGCCCACCAGCATCACCAGGTCCCACCACCATTGCCCGGTCTCGCTCGCCGAGGCGAGGAGCACCTTCTTGGCGACATAGGCCCCGCTGGGCGGCAGGCCCGCGAGCGCGATTCCAGCGAGCACGAAGGTGAGCACGCTGATGGGCAGCGCCCGGCCGATTCCAGCGAACTCACCGATGCGATCATGGCCGAGCGCCTTGTAGATCAGCCCGGCAGCCATGAACATCGCGGCCTTCGCGGTGGCATGGGAGACCGCCTGCAGCGTGCCACCGATCAGCGGTCCGTCCCCCTGTGGCGCAACGCCACCGAAGGCGAGCGGGAACATCAGGAACAGATAGCCGATCTGGGCCACCGTCGAGTACGCCACCAGCAGCTTGAGCCTTTGCTGGCGAAGCGCGACCAGATTTCCGAGCAGGATCGCCGCCGCACCCAGCCCCCCGAGCAGCTGCGCGGACGGCACTGTCACTATCCCCGGCAGCACCTCGAGCCAGAGCCGCGCCACGAGAAACCACGACCCCTTTATCACCAGTCCGGACAAGGCGGCACTCGCCGCGGCCGGTGCTCCTGCGTGGGCCGGCGGCAGCCAGAGATGCACCGGGACCAACGCCGTCTTGGCAAGCAACCCGGCGGTCATCAGCGCCGCTGCCGCCAAGACCGCCGACTCGGGTGCGATGCGCGCGGCCAGAAGCGATATGTCCAAGGTGCCATAAGTGCCATACAGCAGAACCGCACCCAGCAGGTAGAAGACCGAGCCGAGCAGCGCGAAGAGCAGGTAACGCAATGCGGCACGCAGCGTTTCGGCACGACCGTCGAGGGAGACGAGCGGAACGGCGGCGAACGTCAGAAGCTCGAGAGCGACATACAGGGTGAACAGGTCACCGCTGAGGAACATCAGGTTCAAAGACCCCCAGATTGCGAGCAGCAAGGTCCAGAACACCAGTGGCCCACGCGCCTCGCGCACCCCGGAGGGCGTCTTGAAGTCGGCCCTTGCATAGAGTCCGATCCCCAGGATCACCACCGCGACCATGAGCATCATGACCAAGGCGAAGTTGTCGGCACGCAGGGCGACGCCGAGAGGCGGCGACCAGCCGCCAAGCAGATAAACGAGCCCCGCGTCGGACTGCACCATGGTCACCGCAGTGACCGTAACCACGGCGAGTCCCGCGAGGATCGTGAGCCCAGCGACGCGCTGTGCACCGCGTCCGCCAAAGGCGAATGCCGCCAGTGCGCCCACGAACGGGACCATCACGGCCAAGACGAGCAGGAATCCGTTGGGCGTCGTCGTCATGGTGTCCACCGGCAAGAAGGCAACAGCCGGTCAGCCGTCGCGACCATCGGAGTCCGGCTCGACCTTCGGCTGCGCGTCCGGTGCGAGGGTCGCCGAGCCCGACTCGTCGAAAAGCCGCAAGAGGATCGCGAGCGCCAGCGCGGTCGCGCAAAAGGCCACGACGAGCCCGGTGATGAGCAGTGCCTGGGGGACCGGATCGCCGCCCCAACCCTGGGCCGCGCCGCGGCGCGCGATGACGCCGAAGAGCACGAACACGCCGCCGCCGACGACGTTGAACGCCACGATCTTGCGCAGCGGCTGCGGGTTGACGATCAGCGCGTAGAGACCCACCCCGACGAGTCCCGAGGCACAAAGCCCGAACAAGGTCGCCGCGTCCATCAATCGGGCCTCCGCTGCGGCGCGCCGGCGACGATGAGCGCCAGCGTTAGCGCCAGCGAAGGGAACAGCGCCCATTCGACGACCTTGATCAGTGTCTTGGCCAGGCCGTCGGGATACCCGAGGAACGCGCCCGCGAACGCCGAACCGGCGGTGCCGACTACAATGAAAACCGCCGGGCCTGCCACCAGCCCTGCACGAAGCCATGTCCTGCTGATGGGCGCCGCATCGGCGAGACCCGCCATGACCACCAGCAGCCACATCGCCGCCAGCAGCGTGGCTCCCTGGAACTTGCCGCCGGGCAGATCGGCTCCGATCCAGAAGATGTAGGTGCCGATGATGATCCCGATCGGCGGCAGAACACGCGCCAGGTACGCCAGGACCCCGTCGGGATCGACACGTTGCCGCAGTCCCGGGCGGCCGCCCCAAAAGGCATCCGGGGCAAGAGACCACACCCCGACCAGAGCGAAGAGCACCACGATGGCCTCCAGCAGCGTATCCATGGCCCGAAACGCGAGCAGGACCGCCGTGATGGGGTTTCCCACCCCGGTTGCAGCGATGTTGGCGGCAGCCTCCGGTGCGAGCGTCGGCGCTGGGTCAGGCAGTGCAAGCACGACAACAGCGAGCGCAATGGTCACGCAGCCCGCAACGAGCGCCGCGGCCAGTCGCGTCGCCACGCCCGGGCGTTCCGCGCGCGCCTGGCCTTCGGTCTTGCGCAACCGGGTCGCGGCGCCGATCAGCATCGCCCCGGTCAGTCCGGTGCCCAGAGCCGCCTCGGTCAAGGCGACATCGATACCCTGCAACCGGACCCATACCAGGGCGAGCAACAACCCATAGGCAACAAAGCCGACGATCGCGGCGAAGCTGTCGCGCGCGACCACCGTCCAGGTCGCCAGCGCCAGCACCAGCACGGCGAGCCCGATGTCCAGAACCGGCATCATTTCGGCCGGCCCGCGCGCCATTCGACGCTCGCGATGAGCTGGGATGCCACGGCCCCGGCAAGCAGCGCGAGCAGCCAGATCAGCACCAGCTTGAACCCGTTAGGCAGCCCCTCGACCCGCGGCAGCAGACCGAGAACGATCAGCCCCAATCCCAGGTTGTCCGCCTTGGTGAGCGCGTGCAGACGCGTCAGCGGATCCGGGAACCGCAGCAGGCCCACGGTGCCGGCGAGAAAAAAGACTGCACCGGCGGACACCAGTGCGATGGTGAACAGATCGAGCACGGTGCTCATGGCCGATGCCCCGTGTCTTCGGCGTCTCCGGCAGACCTGTCAGCCGCCCCCTTGTAGAAAGTGACGGAGGCGAATGCGGCGAGCAGTGCGATTGTGAGCGCCACGTTCACCATCGCATCCTCCGCGGTGACGACACCGAACAGCAGCAGCGTGGCAACTCCGCCCGTACCGAGCAGCTGCGCCGCCATCATGCGGTCCGCATCGCCCGGCCCCCGCAGGATGCGGGCGAGGCCCACGGCGACCGTGGCCAGGATGAAGATCGCGACGCCAACCAGAAACTGCGTCATCGACCGACCGCCCCCGGCAGCAGCCGCGAAATCCTCGCCTCCTCAGCCGTGAGATCGGCGTCCACCGGTTGACTGAGGTCCAGGCAATGGTACAGCAGGCCCTGATCGTCCTCGTTAACCACCAGGGTGCCCGGCAGCAGGCTGGAGATCGAGGCAAAGGCGTTGCGTCCCGGTCCGCGTCGGTAACTGGTCGGATACGGGACGAAGCCAGTCTGCAAGGGAAGGCCGGGAGAGAAGGCGCGGCGCGCCACATCCACGCCTGCCCGGACCGACTGCCAGAGGAAGTGCAACATGAACCCCGGGAGCAAGGCCGGACGCACCGGATGCGTTCCCGGGGGAAGCAGCCGCAGGCTAACCCAGGTCGCCACGGCGGCGGCAAGTATCCCCACGGCGAGGTCGAGTGGATCGACCCCGATCAGCAGGATCCACAGACCCAAATAGACGAGGCCGCGCTGGATGATCGAACGCATCAATCCACCGGTTTTTAGCACGAGCACCCCCTCGGTGATGGACAGACAGGGTTCAGAACGGAACGATGCGCGTCACGGTCGTCATCGGTCGTCCACCCGGGCTCTGGCAGCGTCCTTCAGGCTCGCCGCACCCGCTTCTGATTCCCTTCCGGAGCGGATCGCCATGATCACCGGAGCCAGCACCGCGGCGACGATACCGGCCGCAAAGCCGTTATTGTAGAGATTCAGCCCGCCAT
>CAYNBI010000037.1:0-32386 GCA_964395315.1 uncultured Chromatiaceae bacterium
TGGCCAGCAGGGTGACCTGCTGGTCGCCCGGGACCGCCCCATTCCAGCTCAGGTCGAGGGTCCGCCAGCGCCATTCGGGGACACCCGGGCCCGTCTGGACCTTCGCCTCAGGATCCACCACCTCGAGCGCCTGAGGAGGCGCGGCGGGCCTTCCCGCCAGCGGCGCCTTGGCCGCTTTGCTTGGCTCCGGCTCGTCCATCATGGCCTCCGCCATCGCGGGCGCGGGAGGAGGCGCCGCGGTCTGCAGCGGCATCTGGGACAGGAGCGGCCAGGGCCGCTCGAGCTGCGGATAGATGGCGTTGCGTACCTGACCGACCAGGAAGGGAAGCGCGATCAGGACCAGGGCCAAGAGACTCACCCGGTAGTACGCGAGCAGCATGCGGCGCAGACGGGCCATCGCGGCCCTCGCCGGCTCCTTCGGAAACAGGCGCAGCAGCGCGAATGAACCCAGCACATGCAGCCAGACCAGCCGCGGCGCCTCCGGCTGATGCCAGGTCAGAATCAGGGTCACGAGTGCCGTCAGACCCCAGACCCAGCCCGAGAGCCGCGCGACCCCGAGCGCGAAGATGAGCACCAGGAACAGGTCCAGCAGTGTCCAGCGGTTGACCCAGCTGTCGGGCAGGTTGTCGACGCCCGACACCGCCAGCAGGTCCCACCCGGGCGGCAGGTGCAAGCGGGCCTCCGCGGACTGGAGGTCTACCGACCAGCCGGAGGCCGGGATCTCCCGCTGTTCGTGCTCGATACGGCCGTCGGCGACCAGATCCAGCCGTCCCTGACGGACCTCGACGCCACCGCGATCGCCGTCGGGCAAGCGGGTGACGAAGCTCGGCTGGCCGTTCACCAGCACCTGGCCCAGCGTCAGGGCGGGGCCGGCCTCCACGCGCCAGCTGCGCGTGAGCTCGCCAGAGATGCGGTCACGCACGGAGTAGCCGCCCCCGCCGAAGTCGAGCCACAAATCACGACTCAGGGTCAGGCGGTCCGGAGCCGGGTGCGCATCCCCACGCTGAACCTGGGTGAGTCGCAGCACCTCGCCGGGCCGCAACAGGTAGGCGGGCAGGCTGCTCCAGTCCGGCGGCAGGCCGGTCTGGCGCGGATCCACCGCCTCCGCCCCGGAGATCTCCACCTGCCGCAGATCTGGCCGGGACGCGAAGACCCACACCTCGCGCTCCGGCCATGGTGGTGGACGCGGCGTGAGCTCGAGCTCGGCGACCGGACCCGCGTGATGTTCGCTGACATCGATCTGCCACTTGCCGGGTCGAACCTGCAGGCGCAGCGCGCCGTCGGGCTCCAACCGCGCGGGCAACCGACTTTGCACCGCCAACGGCGTGCCGCCGGCGAGCAGGACGTTTTCCAGGCGGACCTCCCGCGGCCTCCCGGCCGCCTCGAGCGTAACCCTGGTGAAGACGCGGAAGGGGATGTCGTCCTCCAGCCTGCGGTAGACCTCCAGTGCAAGGGAATCCGGGTCCCCGGCCTGGCTGCCGGCGCCCGCGCGCAACCACAGCCTTCCGTCCTGATCCTGGCGCGGAAAATCCACCACCTCGCCGCCGATACGCAAGGACACGCTGCCGGTTATCGCCGGAACCGGAAGTCCCTCGGGCATTGCGCCCCAGAGGAAGCGCCCGCTCAGGGCATGCTCGCCCGGGGGCAGCTTCACCACCGGTGTGCCATCGCGGAACAAGACGGGCGCGTACTCGGACCCCGCGCGAAGGTCCTGGGGCCAGTGCTCGGCATCACCCGGCAGCGGGACCCAGGTCTCGGCGTAGACCCGCCACCGCTGCGCGAACAGGCCCCCGTCCGCGTCGAGATCCAGATCCAATCGTCCGGGCCAGGCGCACGAGCGCTGTCCTCCGCCGAGGAGGACCGGGCACTGACGGTGATCCACCCCCTCCAGCACCCACGGAATCCAGCCCTTCAGGACTTCGGGGACCTGAGCCTCGACATCGTCGGCCGCTCCCAAGGCAGGCGCGGTGAACAGGACAAGGAGCAGGAGGATGCGCACCATGGCTGGAACTCTCCTTGCCGCGTTCCGAGGTCCGCCACCGCGATCACGCGCCACCCGCCGCGGCAGCGAGATGGCACCGATCAGCTTCCCGCGCTCGGAGTTCGGACGCGGGCCCCGCCGCGGAAAACGCGGCTACGACTTGGCGAGTCTGCCGTTGGCTTGCCCGCCCGGCACAAGACGTGGCCAGGCGGCAACACGAGCGGCGTTACTTCTTCGTCTTCTTCTTTTTCTTTTTGTCCTTCTCTTTCTTCTTTCCCTTGTCCTTTTTCTTCGGCTTTCCCGCGGTTTCGTCCTCGGAGCGTCTTACCTTACCCGACTTCTTCTTGGACGGTGGGGCCTCAGCGGGGGAGATGGGGCTGACATCATCGACCGGCGCCTTCGCTGCCCCGGCGTCTCCTGCCGAGAGCAGCTCGGCGGCGGCCGCCTTCACCCTCGCGGCGCGGGCCTCGCCGAACCCCGGCACCGCGCAGAGATCCGAGATCGAGACGCTAGCAAGGTCTTCGACACTCTTGATACCGTGCGCGGAAAGATCTTGCACACTGCTCGGGCCAAGGCCCTTGATGTCTGTGAGGGTGGCGCTCATGGACGGGTCTCCTGAATCCTCTCTTATTTCACTATTGACGCGGGAATTTATTACGGCTTGGTGAAGAAACCATAGCCCGCCGGAAAAGACAAGATGCGGAACAAGGTATCCGCAGCTCGTCGTGCGCGCCCACACCTGTTTCGCCCGCTGAAAACATCGGTACGAAGCGAGAAGGCTCACCCGCTAGTTGTCGCCTGGGATAGCGTCCGTGTCTTGATTTGGACGCGCGTGTCGGCTGAAATCCGCGCCCGGGAACCCAACCGCAGAAATCGTGTCTTTTTTGGCGCTTTCGAACGCCAATCGACCAACAACCAGGAGCATGATTCGCATGATCGAGGTTGACAAGCTCACGCGCAGCTATGGCGACCTACGTGCGGTGGACGATGTCTCGTTCCGCATCGGACCCCACGAGGTCGTGGGACTGCTGGGCCACAACGGAGCCGGCAAGACCACCATCATGAAGATGCTGACCGGCTTTCTCGAGCCGAGCGCAGGGGACATCCGGATCGACGGTCTGGACATCGGCGCACGCCGCCGCGAGATCCAGCGTCGCATCGGCTACCTGCCCGAGAACTGCCCGCTCTACCCGGAAATGACCGTCATCGACTATCTGGAGTACCAGGCGGCCCTGCACGGCGTGGGCCTCACCGAAAGGCCCACGGCGATCAGGTCGGCGATCGAACGCACCGGACTCGGGCCGAAGGCGACCCAGGTGATCGCGACCTTGTCACGCGGATACCGCCAGCGGGTCGGCGTGGCGCAGGCCATCCTGCACGCCCCCGCCATCCTCATCTTGGACGAGCCCACCAACGGGCTGGATCCCTCGCAGATCCAGCACATGCGCTCGCTGATCCGTGAGTTGTCCGAGACCGCCACCGTGATGCTCTCCACCCACATCCTGCAGGAGGTCGAGGCGGTCTGCGAGCGGGTGCTCATCATGCGCGCCGGCCGCCTGGCGCTCGATGCGCGACTCGACGCCCTCGCCACCACGCACCGCCTGATGGTGACCCTGGACCGGCAACCGAGCGAGGCCGGACCGCTGCTCAGCGGCCTGGATGCCGTTTCCGCGCTCGAGCACAGCGACGCCGGCGGGGACCGACATCGCTACCTTCTCGAGACGGCGGACCCGGAGGCGACCGCGGCCCTGGTGGCCAGACGCGTCGGCGAGGCGGGCTGGTCACTCTACGGCTTGCAGCCCGAATCGCGCAACCTGGAGACCCTGTTCGGAGAGCTCAACGAGCGACCGGAGGTGGCCCATGCATGAGGTGATGCGCGTCGCCCGCAAGGAGCTCTGGGGCTTCTTCGCCTCCCCGGTCGCCTACATTTTCCTGGGCGCCTTCCTCGCGGTGAACCTGTTCGTTTTCTTCTGGGTGGAGACCTTCTTTGCCCGCAACATCGCGGACGCACGCCCCCTGTTCGACTGGATGCCGGTGCTGCTGATCTTCCTCGCCGCCGCGCTCACCATGCGGATGTGGAGCGAGGAGCGGCGCTCGGGGACACTCGAGACCCTGATGACCCTGCCGATCTCACCCCTCAAGCTGGTGCTCGGCAAGTTCCTCGCCGCGCTGGCGCTGGTAGCCGTGGCTCTGGCGCTCACCCTACCACTGCCGGTGACCGTGTCCCTGCTGGGTCCGCTGGATTGGGGGCCGGTGCTCGGCGGTTATCTCGCCACCTTGCTGCTCGCGGCGGCCTACATCGCCATCGGACTCTATGTCTCGGCGCGGACCGACAATCCCATCGTCAGCCTCATCGGCACCACTCTCCTATGCGGTGTATTCTTCCTCCTGGGCTCGGACGCGCTCACCAGCCTGTTGGGGCACCGCGGTGGCGAGCTGCTCAAGCTGCTGGGCAGCGGCTCGCGTTTCGAGTCCGTCACCCGCGGGGTCATCGACCTGCGCGACCTGTATTTCTATCTGAGCATCGTCGGCGTCTTCCTGACGCTCAACGTCTACACCCTTGAGCGCCTGCGCTGGGAGGGCGACCGCTCGAGGCCCGAGCTGCGCCGGCGCTGGGCACTGATCACCGCCCTGTTCGCCGCCAACTTCCTGGCCGGAAACCTGTGGCTGCAGCAGATCGGCTGGGCACGCGCCGACATCACCCAGGGGCGGGTCTACTCGATCTCGGACGCCACCCGCGGGTATCTCGCCCAGCTCCAGGAACCGCTGCTCATCCGCGGCTACTTCAGCGCCCAGACGCACCCCCTTCTCGCCCCGCTGGTCCCAAAGATCCGCGACCTGCTGCGCGAGTATGAGATCGCGGGCGGCGGCAAGGTGCGGGTGGAGATCCTCGACCCCCTGTCGGACCCGGAGCTGGAGCGCGAGGCGGGGGAGAAGTACGGCATCCGCCCGGTCGCCTTCCAGACAGCGAGCAAGTACCAGGCGGCCGTGGTCAACTCCTATTTCGACGTCCTGGTGCAATATGGGGGGCAGTACGAGAAGCTCGGCTTCCGCGATCTCATCGAGATCAAGGCGGCGGGCGAGACCGATCTCGACGTGCGCCTGCGCAACCCGGAGTACGACCTCACGCGCACCATCAAGAAGGTGCTCTACGGCTACCAGGGAGGGGGCGATCTGTTCCAGGGCCTGACCCGGCCCATCGTCCTCCACGGCTACATCTCGCCCGCAGCGCTGCTGCCCGAACCCCTGCCCGCCCTTCGGGCCGACCTGGAGCAAGTCGCCGAGGAGATGCAGTCCGAGTCCCAGGGCAAATTCAGCTTCGATATCCAGGACCCCGATGCGGGAGACGGCGCCCTGGCGGCCGAGATCCACGAGCGCTTCGGCTTTCAGCCCCTGGTGCTGGACCTGCTCAACCCGGCGGCCTTCTACTTCTATCTGATACTGGAGTCGGGCGAGCAGGCGATCCCGGTGCCGCTGCCGGAGGAGCTGAACCAGGAGGGACTGAGACGGGCGATCGAGGCAGGCGTCAAGCGCTTCACCCCGGGCGTGCTCAAGACGGTGGCGCTCTACACCCCGTCCCCAGGCGCGGGATTCACGCCTGGACAGGCGAGCTACAACGAGCTGCGGGACGCCCTGCACGCCAACGTCAACCTGCGCGAGACCGACCTCGCCGCGGGCACGGTGCCGACGGACGCGGACTTGCTGCTCGTTGTCGGGCCCGAGGACCTGGACGAGCGTCAGGTGTTCGCCATCGACCAGTTCCTGATGCAGGGCGGAAGCGTGATCCTGGCCGCATCCCCCTATCACGTGGATCTGGGAGGGCAGGCGATCAGCGCCCGCAAGCAGCCAACCGGCCTGGAGGAGTGGCTCGACCACGCGGGACTGAAGCTGGAGGAGACCCTGGTGCTCGACCCCCAGAACACGCCCTTCCCCATCCCGGTGCAGCGCCAGGTGATGGGCCTGGTAGTGGAGGAGATCCAGACCTTGTCCTACCCCTATTTCCCGGACATCCGCAGCGACGGCATGGACGAGGAAACGGGGATCGCCTCGCCCCTGGGCCAGCTCACGCTCAACTGGGCATCTCCGGTTCTGGTCGACCAGGAGCGCAACCAAGACCGGCGCGTGATCGACCTGCTACGTAGCTCGGAAGCGTCCTGGACCGACCCTGGAGAGGACATACAGCCCGATTTCCAGGCCTACCCGGATTACGGGTTCGCGCGCGGGGAAGCGCCCGGTCAGCGGACGCTGGCGGTGGCGGTGGAGGGGCGCTTCCGATCCTGGTTCGCCGGCAAGCCATCCCCCTTGCTCACCGAGGCGAGCCCGCAGGACGACGCGCCGGCGGAGCCGGACGTGGCGGACAGTGAGCCGGAGGAAGAGAAGCCACCCGTGGTCTCCGGCGTGGTCGAGTCCTCCCCCGCCTCGGCCAAGCTGATCCTCGTGGGCTCGGCGAGCTTCGTCACGGACACCGCGATCAGCCTCGCGACCGAGGCGACCAGGACCCTCTACACCAAACCGCTGGAGCTGATACAGAACGCAGTGGACTGGTCGCTCGAGGACCGTGGGCTGCTCGCACTGCGCGGGCGCGGCCAGTACTCGCGGCTGCTCGTGCCACTGGACCGCGGGCAGCAGATGTTCTGGGAGTATCTCAACTACGCGCTGGCGCTCGGCGGCCTGGTGCTCGTGTACGGGCTGCACCGGCGCGGCCGGCACAAGCGCCAGCGACACTATCAAGCCCTGATGTCCGCGGGGAGGTCCTGAGCCATGCAAGCAGGTAACAACATCACCCCGGCAATCGCCCGCAGCGGCCGCGGCCCTCTCACGCCGCTTGCCGCCGCACTCACCATCCTGCTGTTGGCGCAGGTCGCCTTCGCCCTGGTCCTCGGACTCGGGGGACGCGACCTGGCACCGGCCCAATCCCAGGGTCCCCTGCTCGCCATCGACCGCGAACGGATCACCCGCATCCGGATCGAGGCTCCGGAAACGGAGCCGTTGATGCTAGAGAGAAAGGACGGCGCGTGGCGCATACCCGGCCTCGGGGACTTCCCCGCCGCCGGGTTCAAGATCGACGAGCTGCTGGGCAAGCTTGCGGCGATCGAGAAACGCCTGCCCGTAGCCACCTCCGAGTCGGCGCTGACGCGCTTCAAGGTGGCGGAGACCGAGTTCGAGCGGCGCCTGACGCTGGAAGGAGCGGACACCCCGGCAGCCACCCTGTACCTTGGGGACTCGCCCGGGTTCCGCCGCCTGTACGTTCGCGCCGCTGGCGAGCAGGCCGTCTTCGAGGCCGAGCTCGCGCTGTTCGATGCATCCGAGAAGGCGAACGACTGGACCGACAAGGCCCATCTCCACCTCCCGGTGGAGGACATCCAGGGCATGCGGCTGGCAGACGCAACCGTCGAGCGCGAGAACGGCGTCTGGAGGCTGGTGGACGCCACCGAGGGCGAGGAGCTCGACCAGCAGGCGGTCGACGAGGCCGCGCGCAAGCTGGCGAGTCTCGATTTCAGCTCGGTCGCCACCAGCGCCGCGCCCGGCAACGAAGCAGACGCGACGATGGCGCCGCAGAAGGTCTTTGGGGTCACATTGAAAAACGGAGAGACGCGCGAGTATCGCCTGACCGAAATGGGGGACAGCGAGGACTGGTCGCTGCGGGTCTCCGACCTGCCTTACACCTTCGTCCTGCCGGCGTACGTGGCCGAGGGGCTGACCATGGACCGAGCATCCCTGCTCCAGGCGGGCGGCGATACGGAAGCCGAAGAAGCAGGGCCGGACGACCAAGCCGAGCCGGAAACCGCGGACGACGCGGACGACCCACCCACCGCGGACGGCGATGCGGCGAGCGGGGGCAGTACCGGACCATCTCCAACCCAGTAACCACTCGTGCACCGGCGGCCCTGCCGCCGGTGTCGATCGCGGTCGGCCACCCACAGCCGCGCTTGCAGACCAATGCCGCCAATGATTCCCATCACATCAACCATCAGCATTGGCGAGTCCGAGCTCGAGGAGCGTTTCACGCGCTCCCCCGGACCCGGCGGCCAGAACGTGAACAAGGTAGCCACCGCGGTCCAAATGCGCTTCGATGCTGCGCGCTCGCCGTCACTTCCGGAGGGGGTGCGCGCGCGCTTGATCCGCATCGCGGGCCGGCGCGCGAGCAGCGACGGCATCATCACCATCGAGGCGCATCGCTTCCGCAATCGGGAGCGCAACCGCGAAGACGCGCTCGGTCGGCTGGTCGATCTCATTCGTCAGGCCGCCCACAAGCCCAAGCCACGGAAGAAGACCCGCCCGACGAGGGCATCGAAGGAGCGCCGTCTCACGGAGAAGCGCAAGCGCGGACTCACCAAGAAACTGCGCTCCGAAGGTCGTCATGACGACTGAGATCCGTTCCCGGATTCGCCTGAGCCCCATCGGTTCCCAGAGCGATCGATCCGATCGGCCAGACCCGGCAAAAGATCCCGTCCAAAAACCTGTACCGGGCCGCAATCCAAGTTATCATTAGGCGCACCGAGTGGCCGCCTCTGTCGCGGCGTATAAACACGAAGGTCCATCCCAACTATTCAGAGCCCCAGCTAGGAAATTCGTAATTCAACTAGACCGGACTATTACCAAGAGGCGAGTGAGTGACATGGCTGATGACGAAAAAAGGATCGTAACCAAGAAGGCCACGGCAAAACCCGAGGCCGCCCAGAAAATCGTTTCAAAGAAGACCGTAGCGAAGAAGGCCGGCCCCAGGAAGGTGGTCGCCAAGACCGCCGATGCGGCCGCCCCGAAACCCCCGTCAGCGGCCAAGAAGGTCGCGGCCCGCGGGACCAAGAAGACCGCTGTCGAAAAGGCCGCGGCACCGAGGACCGCGGCGAAGCCCGCCAGCGCCCCCGCGTCCGGCCGAGCCCCCGCGGCAACCGCGAGACCGGCCGCAGCCGCAAAGCCGATGCCGGCCGCGGCTCCGCGCTCTCCCCAGTCCAGCTTGCCGCTGGAAGAGAGGTCCCGCCCTCAGCCTGCAGCCAGCCTCATCTCTGCGCAGGAGAGGTACAGGATGATCGAGGAGGCTGCCTACTACAAGGCCGAGAAGCGCAACTTCGACCCCAGCTTCAATGCCCAGAACTGGGCCGAGGCCGAGCGCGAGATCGATGCGATGCTCGCCGCACGCCGCCGCTGACTCGCCCTTCCAACGGCTGCGAACCACCCTTCGCCTGACCTAGCTCAGGCGGGGAGTGGTGTTCGCTGGCCTGCCCTCTCGGCAGCATCACAGAAGCGCGCCCTTTCTATGGCGTCGCTCTCCTTCGTTTCACGCCCGTTTCTCGCGCACTTTCGTCCAGGTCCGCGCCACGCCACCGTGTCCTCTCTGAATTCGCTCGACAGGCTGCGCGCAGTCCCAGCCGAACCTTACGACACAAGCAGGTCATCCGTCGGCCAACGCTGACCGCGCGCGCCCAATCCAGCGCTCCAGGGACGCCTGAACGCTCTCGTGCAGGGACAGCAGCGAGGGTATGACCAACAGCACCAGCACCGTCGCAAACCCGAGGCCGAAGGCGATCGATGTCGCCATCGGGATCAGGAACTGGGCCTGGAACGAGGTCTCGAACAGGAGCGGGGTGAGCCCGGCGATGGTGGTCAGCGAGGTCAGCAGGACGGCGCGCAAGCGCTGACAAGACGCCTCCACCAGCGCCTCCTTCATCTCCATCCCCCGCTCCCGCAGGCGCTTGTAGAAGCTCACCAGAATGATCGAATCGTTGACCACGATACCCGACAGGCCGAACAGGCCGAACAGCGAAAGGATGGTCAGATCGATCCCCATCAGCCAGTGGCCGAACAGGGCCCCGGTAAGACCAAAGGGAATGACCGACATGACGACCAACGGCCAGCCGTATGACGCGAACACCCAGGCCAGGATGAGGTAGATCAGCACCAGACCGAGCAGCAGGCCCTTGCGCATGTCCCCCAGCGTCTCGCGCTGGTCCGCGGACCGGCCCTCGAAACTGTAGCTGATGGGATACAGCTGCCGGAGCTCTGGCAGGGTCTCTCGCTGCAATCCGGCGATCACCGCATCGACCGAGGTCTGCCGCGGGTCCACGTCCGCGGTGACCTCGACCGCGAGACGCCCCTCTGCGTGACGCAGAACCTCGAACCCGCGGCGGGAACTCCATTCCGCCACTGAGGTGAGGGGCACGGACTCCCCCGATGGGATCTGGACATTCAAGCGATAGAGACTGCCGAGGCGGTCGCGTTCCGCGTCCGGCAGCTTGACCCGAACCTCCACCTCGTCTGGACCGTCCTGGAAGATCTGGACCAACTTGCCGTCGAAAGCGGTGCGCAGCTGACGCCCGAGATCCGCCACCGTGAGCCCAAGGGCCTCGCCCGCGGGAGTGAGCGAATAAATGATCTGCTCGCGGCCATAGGCCATGTCGTCCTCGACCTCGCTCACCCCGGGGACGCCCTTGAGCGTCTCCGAGAGGGACAGAGCCGCCTCCTTGAGCTGCTCCGCGCTGCCTCCGGTGAGGCGCACCGAGAGGTCACGGCCCGGAGGACCCGCGCGCCGCGAGGTGATGGTGAAGGTTTCGATCCCGGCCGGCAGCCGGATCCGCTCGCGCCAGGCGCGCACGAACTCGTCGTTGCGCACGCTGCGCGCATCTGGAGGCAACAGCTCCACCTCGAGGGCGCCGAGCTGCTCGCCGCTGCCTCCCCTGCCGCCCCCATGCCCCGCCGACGCCTTGGCGCCGTGAATCGCTACGGCGAGCTTCACCAAGTCGCCCTGTTCCAGCTCGCGCTCGGTCTGGGCCAGGGACTCGGCCAGATGAGCGAGAAACGCATCGACCCGCGCGCGCGGGGTCCCCGCGACGAAGGTCGCGTCGGCGGAGAGGATCTGAGCCTCCGGCGAGGGAAAGAAGGTGAACTTCAACCGCCCACCCTGGAGCAGACCAACCGCGACCACAAGCAGCGCGATCGCGGCGGCCACCGTGGTGAAGCGGTTGTGGATGGCGAGCCGCGCGACGGGCCGGAACAGGCGGTCGCGGAAATAGCAGAAGCCTCGATCGAGGCGCGCCCGCAGCGAGGCCGGCTTGACCTTGTGGGCATGCAGGAAGGAATGGCGCAGGTGGCCCGGAAGCACGAAGAAGCTCTCGACCAGGGACGCGACGATCACGCTCACGATCACCAGCGGAATCGCGAACAGGATGTTTCCGATTCGCCCTCCGATCAACATCAGCGGAAGGAACGCGGCGATGGTGGTCAGCGAGGAGGCGATGACGGGTGCCAGCATGCGCCTCGCACCGCCCTCGGCGGCCAACAGCGGCTCCTCTCCCATCTGGTAGTGCGCGAGGGCGTCCTCCCCGACCACGATGGCGTCGTCCACGATAATACCGAGCGCCATGATCAGCGCGAACAGGCTGATCATGTTGATGCTGCCGCCGGCCAGCCAGAGAATGAACAGCGTAGCCATGAAGGAGACCGGGATGCCCCAGGCAACCCAGAAGGCCACGCGGCCGGTGAGGAACAGATAGAGAATGGCCACCACCAGCACCAAGCCGCCGAGACCGTTCTTCACCAGGAGCATGATGCGCTCCTTGATCAGCTGCCAGGACTCGTCGTAGACAGTGAGCTCCACTCCCGGGGGGAGGCGCGGCCGCGTATCGGCAAGCCAGGCATCCAGGACGCGGGCGGCCTGCAGCGAGTTGCCCTGCTCCGCGCGCTGCAGCTTGAGCTCCACTGCGGGCTCTCCGTCAACGGTGAGGAACACACCGCCGTCCCGGGGCGCGCGCCGGATCTCGGCAACCTCGCCTAGGTCGATGCGCGCGTCCTCCCCGGTCTTCACCGGGATGCGGGCGAACTCCAGGGCATCGCGCCGCTTGTCGAGACTGCGCAGCTCGCGCGCGCCCTCGCCGCGGCCAAGCGAGCCCGCCGGCAGATCGCGGCTGAAGGCGCCGACGCGCTCCCCGATCGCATCCAGGCCGAGACCCAGCTGCTCCAGGCGCTCGTTGTCCACCTGGATGCTGATCTCCTCTTCCGGCAGACCCGAGATGTCGACCCGGTCGATCCCCCGGTCCAGCAGCTCGGTCTCGAAACGGCGTGCCAGCCGACGCATCTCCGCCGGCTCCGTGAGGCCGGTGATCAGCACCCGCGCCACCGACTCGTAACGCGTGGCGAGCGCCACCTCCGGCTTTTCGGCGTCCTGCGGGAAGTTGCGGAATTCGTCGACGAAGCGGCGCACCTGATCCAGGGCCAACAGGGGGTCGGTACCCTCGCGAAACTCCAGGGTGATGGAGGAGATGCCCTGGGCGGAGGTCGAGGTGAGCTTGTAGAGGTCGTCCACCGTGCGCAGCCGCTGCTCGAGGGGCATGGTGATGCCCTCCTCGACGTCCTCCGCGCTGGCCCCGGTCCAAACCACGCGCACGGTGACGATGTCCAGATCGAAATTGGGGAAGAACTGGACATTGAGTCGATCCAGGGCCAGGACGCCAGCCAGGATCATGATGAGCATCAACAGGTTGGCCGCCACCTTGTGATGGGCGAACAACCCCAGCAGATCGCTCTTGTGTCCCTTCATGGCGCCGGCTGCACCCGCAGCCCGTCCAGCGCATTGGGCATGTGGGTCACCACCACCTGATCACCCCTGCCCAGCTCGGGCGAACGCACCAGCAGGCGTTCGCCCCCGTCTCCATCGGCCAGGCCGCCCAGGGTCTCGACCTGGACGCCCACCATGCGCCCGCCGACCAGCTTGTAGACGCGGTCGCCCCCGTAGACCGCCTGGAAGGGAACGGCGACCGCGTCGGGCTGCGGGAGGCGCTGCAGGCGCAGCGTGATCATTTGCCCCAGTCGCAGTGGGCTGGGATCGCCAACCACGCTGAACAAGCCGTCGACCCCGCTTGGGTCCGCCTGACCCGCGAGCCGCTCCAGCCGCAGATCGACCCGAACGCCCCCCATGTCCGCCGCGGCCCTCAGCTCGCGGCCGGCGGCGAGGGCCTCGCGAATCTCGGCCTGATAGGGGGCGGGGATCCGTGCCCGGACCTCTAGATCGTCCAGACCATAGAACCGCATCAGTACCTCGTCCTGCTTGACCTGGTCACCGGCGGTCACCGCCACATCGGTCACCACCCCGTCGTGGGGGGCGTCGGCGGTGGAGCGATCGACCTGAAGCTGGACCTCATCGAGCTTCGCCCGGGCGCTCTGCAGTCGGGCCTCAAGCGCGCCGAGGCGGGCCGGATGGTCGCTGATGCTCATTTGCCGGTTGCTGACCGCGAGCGCCTGCCTCGCCAGTGCCTCTTCGGCCGCGTCGAGCTCGGAGTCCGAGCCGACCCTCTGCTTCTTCAGCCTCTGCGCCCGCTCGACCCCGTCGCTCGCGATAGCCACCAGCTTCTGCTCCTGCGCCAAGGCGCTGCGGTCGGTCTCGTGGCGGTTCTTCTCGCTTAGGACTTGGGCCCCAAGCTCCGCCACCTGCGCCTCCGCCTGACGCAGACGAGGAAGCAAGTCGCGCTCATCGAGACGGACCAGCAGTGACCCGGCGGCGACGCGCTCCCCCTCCCGTACCGGGACCTCCGCCACTCGCGCCGCGGCGGAGGCGGCCACGCGCAGCAGCGCCGGCGTCTCCACCCGCCCGTACAAGACGAGCTCGGGGGCGAGAGGGCCAGGGCGAGCTTCCTCGACCTCCACCCGCCACACGCGCTCCTGAATCTCCGCCAGCGGCGACTCGGGCCGCGTGGCCTTGAGCGCCTTGAAAACGGCGAAGCCGGCGATCAGGATGAGCAGGGGAACGGACAGCTTGAGGAGTCTGGGCACGGACGAGAGGCCTTGGCATGATTAACCAGTGAGAAGTCGGGGCTATAGCCGCGCTTCACAAGCGGCCGCGACACAGATCAGTCGGTTCGCCGATGGCGGCGGCCGCCTCGGCCTTACACGCCGGACCCCAACCCGAGTTGGAACCATGCCGCTGGGCCATCCGATGCGGGTTCCCGCAGGACCGGAAGTACCCGACGTCCAATCTGAGGGGCATCGATGCCCAGCGGGCGGCCTGGGGGGTGGAATCCGCCTCTGCGCGGCGCCGACCGCGCTGTTCGCCAAGCGGCGCTGACAGACGGACGCCGTCTTGGATAACATGTGTGTCCTGCGGCGCTTGCTCGCGCGTGAGCGAGGGGAAAGCGCCTTCGCCTAGCGGGAAACCCATGCTGCCTCTAATCGTCTCCCTGCCCTTCCTCGCCGCCCTCCTGGTGCTCCCGCTCGCGCGACACCTCGGCGTACGGCCGGCCCTCACGGCCAGCGCCGGCGCCCTGCTGGCGCTCCTGTTGCTGCTTCCGCACATGCCGGCGGTGTACGACGGGGCTGTCCTGATTGTCCGCCACGAGTGGATACCGGCGCTCGGCATGAGCATCGCTTTCCGCCTCGACGGGCTCAGCCTGCTGTTCACGCAGCTCATCCTGATCATCGGGATGCTGGTGCTGCTCTACGCCCACTATTATCTCTCAGCGGCCGAGGGCGGCCCCCGCTTCTACGCCTACCTGCTGCTCTTCATGGGCGCCATGCTCGGGCTCGTGCTCTCCGAGAACCTGTTGCAAATGCTCCTGTTCTGGGAGCTGACCAGCCTGTCCTCCTTCCTGCTGATCGGCTTTCGCCGCAAGGACGCGGAGGCGCGCCAGGGCGCGAGGCTGGCCCTGTTCATAACCGGTGGCGGCGGGCTCGCCCTGCTCGCGGCGGTGCTGCTGATCGCAACGATCGCCGGAAGCTACGAGCTCAGCACGGTGCTCACGCGGGGAGATGCCATCCGGGAATCGCCCCTCTATCCGACGATCATGGCCCTTTTCCTGCTCGGAGTCGCAACCAAATCTGCCCAGTTCCCTTTCCACTTCTGGCTTCCCCACGCCATGGCGGCTCCGACGCCGGTGAGCGCGTATCTGCACTCGGCGACCATGGTCAAGGCGGGAATATTCCTGCTCGGAAGATTCTTTCCGGTGTTCGCGAATACCGAGATCTGGTTCTACGCGGTCAGCGGGATGGGGCTCGCCACGCTCCTTCTCGGCGCCTACCTCGCCCTGTTTCAGAACGACCTCAAGGGGCTGCTCGCCTACTCTACCATCAGCCACCTCGGCCTCATTACCTTGCTGTTCGGCCTCGGTACCCCTTTGGGCGAAATCGCCGCCGTCTTCCATATCATCAATCACGCGGTGTTCAAGGCATCGCTGTTCATGGCGGCGGGCATCATCGACCACGAGTGTGGCAGCCGCGACATGCGCAAGATCAACGGCCTGTACAAGTACATGCCCCACACCGCCCTGCTGGCGATGGTCGCGGCCGCGGCGATGGCCGGGGTACCCCTGCTCAACGGGTTCCTCTCCAAGGAAATGTTCTTTGGCGAGACCCTGCACCTGCAATGGCTTGGCGAGGCCTCCTGGCATTGGTTACTGCCCTGGGCGGCTACCCTCGCCGGCATGTTCTCGGTCGCCTATTCGCTGCGTTTCATCCACGACGTCTTCTTCAACGGCGAGCCCAAGGGCCTGACCAAGACGCCGCACGAGCCGCCGCGTTGGATGAAGGTACCGGTGGAGATCCTGGTGGTGCTGTGCGTCGCCGTCGGAACCTTCCCCGGTTTCACCGTGCGCACGCCGCTGGAGGCGGCGGCGCAGGCGGTGCTCCAGGAACCCCTTCCGGAATTCAGCCTGGCCGTGTGGCATGGCTTCACGCCTGCCTTGGGCATGAGCCTCGTCGCCTCGGTTGGCGGCATCCTGCTCTACACCGCGCGCCACTGGTTGTTCGCCGCCGCCAAGCGCACGCGCTTCCGGCTCAGCGGCAAGCGCATTACCGAATCAGCGCTCGAACTGGTCTTCGCCCTCGGGGGGCGGCTGAACGGCCTGTTGGACAACCGCAGCCTGGTCCGCTACATGTTCGCTTTGCTGGCCAGTGCCCTCGCGCTCGGTACGGCGGGATATTGGGGAGCGAGCGTCCCAGGGTCCGGCTCGCGCGCGCCGCTCGATCTCGCCACCCTGTTGGGCGGTCTGCTCCTTGCCGCGGGCGCCATCGCCACCGCGGCCAAGCACCGCGACCGCTTCATCGCAGTGCTCATGCTGGGGCTCGTCGGGCTCATGACCTCCCTGCTGTTCGCACGCTTCTCGGCGCCGGATCTCGCCCTCACCCAGCTACTGGTGGAGATCGTCACCGTCATCCTGGTGCTGCTCGCGATGTATTTCCTGCCTGCCGCGTCGCCATCCGAGGCCAGCGTCACCCGCCGCGCCCGGGACACCCTGCTCGCCGTCCTCGCCGGAAGCGGGGCGGCGGCCCTGACCTACGCCATGCTCACCCGCTCCACCCACAGCATCTCCGCCTTCCACCTGGCGGAAAGCAAGCCCGGGGGCGGCGGAACCAACGTCGTCAACGTCCTGCTCGTCGACTTCCGTGGCTTCGACACCCTGGGCGAGATCACGGTGCTCGGCATCGCCGCCGTCGGCATCATGGTCATGCTGCGGGGGCTGCTGCTAGAGGGGCCCGCGGCCGACCTGCTCGGAAGGCCCTGGTCCCGCGAGCGCTACCCGATCGTGCTGGCGGTGGTCTCCAAGCCCCTGCTGCCGATCGCGTTGCTGGTCTCGGCGTTCTTGTTCCTGCGCGGACACAACGAGCCCGGCGGCGGATTCATCGCCGCCCTCGTCACCGGCGTCGCCTTAATCTTGCAGTACATCGCCCAGGGGACTAGCCGGATCCAGGCCCAATTCCGCGGCGACGCCCTGCCCCTGATCAGCGGCGGGATCCTGATCGCGGTACTGACGGGAATCGGGAGCTGGGTCGTCGGCTACCCCTTCCTCACCTCGACCTACACCTACGTGACCCTCCCCTTCGTAGGCAAGTTCGAGATCGCCAGCGCCATGCTGTTCGACCTTGGGGTCTACCTCGGCGTCGTGGGTACCGTGCTGCTCGTACTCACCGGCCTCGGCCGTCTCAGCCCGCAGGAGGACAGCGCCTGATGGAGACCCTGGTGTCCGTGCTGGTCGGCGTCATGACGGCAAGCGCCGTTTTCCTACTGCTGCGTTCCCGCACCTTCCCGGTCGTGCTCGGCATCGCCCTGCTCGGGTACGCGGTCAACGTCTTCCTGTTCGCGAGCGGTGGTCTGACCCCGGACAGCGCGCCACTGGTGGAGCACGGCCTGGCGCAGCTGCCCGACCCGCTGCCCCAGGCCCTGGTGCTGACCGCGATCGTCATCGGCTTCGGCATGATTGCCTTCCTCATCGTGCTCGCCCTGCGCGCGGTGCGCGACCTCGGTGACGACCGGGTCGACGCCGGAGACCCCGAATGACCCAGCTGCCCATCCTTCCGATCCTGATCCCCCTGGTCGCGGGTGCGATCCTGTTCCTGACCGGGGGCCGCGGAACCAGAATCGAGCGCGTCTGCTCCCTTACCGCCACCGTGGCCCTCCTCGCCGTGTCTCTGCTGTTGCTCGCGCGCACCGCGGGCGGCGAAGTGATGATCTACTACCTCGGCGATTGGCCGGCACCCTACGGCATCACACTGGTGGCGGACCGGTTGAGCGCCCTGATGCTGACCCTCGGCGCCGTGCTGGCCCTGGGCAGCATGCTCTACGCCGCCGCCGGCGAAGACCGCGGGGGCGGCTACTTTCACGCGCTCTTTCAAATGCAGCTCCTGGGAATCAACGGTGCCTTCCTTACCGGCGACCTGTTCAACCTGTTCGTCTTCTTCGAGATCCTGCTCATCGCCTCGTACGCCCTGCAGCTGCATGGCGGCGGTCCACTTCGCACGCGCGCGGCGCTGCACCTGGTAGCGCTGAACCTGGTGGGATCCTCGATCTTCCTCCTCGGCATCGGCGCCCTCTACGCCGCCACTGGAACCCTCAACCTAGCGGACCTGGCGCTTCGGGTATCCGAGGCGGAACCGGATCAGACCGGGCTCCTGCGCGCGGGCGGACTCCTGCTCCTGGCGGTGTTCGCGCTCAAGGCCGCGCTGGTGCCGGTGGGTTTCTGGCTTCCCCCGGCCTACGGTTCCGCCGCGGCCCCGGTCGCCGCCCTGTTCGCCATCATGACGAAGGTCGGGGTTTACGCCATCCTGCGCGTGCACGGGCTCGTTTTCGACCCCGGCGCCGGCCCGGCCGCGTCCCTGGTCTCGCCCTGGCTGCTGCCGGTGGGCCTGGTGACCGTCACGGTCGCGACCCTGGGCGTGCTCGCGAGCCGGGAGCTGCAGCGACTGCTGGCGCACCTGGTGGTGTTGTCGGCCGGAACCCTGGTCGCCGCCCTGGGGCTCGGCTCCCAGGCGGCCGTATCGGCGGCGCTCTACTACGCCCTCAACAGCACCCTGGTCGGCGGCGGCATGTTCCTGCTCGCGGGGCTCATCGCCCGCGAGCGCGGTGATGCCGGGGGCCGTCTCGACGAGGCGCGCAACCTCTCGCGGCCGGCTCTGCTCGGGGCCCTGTTCTTCGCCGGCGCCGTGGGTGTTGCCGGACTGCCGCCGCTCGCCGGTTTCGCGGCCAAGGTATACATCCTGCAGAGCGCGATCTCTCATCCCGCGGCGTCCTGGGTCCTCGTGGTCGTGCTAATGAGCGGACTGGTGGTCATGGTCGCACTCAGCCGGGCGGGCAGCGCCCTCTTCTGGCGCACGGGCGAGGCCCCGGCGGCTGCGGTGGCGGCAAGCCCCGCGGCAAGCGCGGCGACCCTGATCCTGCTCCTCGGGACGGTGGCGCTGATGATCGGTGCGGGCCCGACGACGGCCTTCACCCAGGCAACGGCCGCACAGCTCGCCGACCGCGACAGCTACATACGCGCCGTTGCCGCCAACCGCGGCGTCAGCCCGCCGGCGAGTGAGCGAGGCAGGCCCTGATGGCAAAGCGACGCGCCCTCCTTCCTCACCCCCTGCTGAGTCTGGTGCTGTTGCTGCTGTGGCTTCTGCTGAACAACAGCGCGGCAGCGGGACACCTGGTGCTCGGGACCCTGCTCGCGGTGCTGATTCCCCTCTTCACGCGCCGCTTCTGGCCGGAGCCCGCCCTGGTGCGCAGACCGGGCCTCGCCCTGCGGCTCGCCGGGCGGGTGCTGGGGGACATCCTCGTGGCAAACTTCCGGGTGGCGGGGATCGTGCTCGGCCCGCGGCAGGCCATCCGCCCCAAGTTCGTCCAGGTGCCGCTGGACGTGCGAGGCGAGGTGGCGGTGACCGTTCTGGCGAGCGTCGTCTCGCTGACCCCCGGCACGGTATCCGCGGACCTGGACGCCGGCGCCCGCCACCTGCTGGTTCACGCCCTCAGCGAGGAAGACCCGGATGAGCTCGTGCGTCAGATCAAGTCGCGCTACGAGGCGCCCATCAAGGAGATATTCGCATGCTGAACGTCGCGGTAATCATCGCCCTCGGGATGCTTGGCGTCGCGCTCGCGCTCAATGCCTGGCGGCTGTTTCGCGGCCCGGACGCGACCGACCGCATCCTCGCCCTGGACACCCTCTACATCAACGCCGCCGCGGTCATCGTCCTGTACGGCGTCCATGTCGGGCGACCCGACTTTTTCGAGGCCGCCCTGCTCATCGCCCTCCTTGGGTTCGTCAGCACCATGGCGCTGGCGAAGTTCCTGCTGCGCGGAGACATCATCGAATGATCGCGGGTCTGCTCGACCTCATGACCAGCGCCGTGCTCCTGATCGGTGCCAGCTTCGCGCTCATCGGCTCGATCGGGCTCGCGCGATTGCCAGACATTTTCACGCGCCTGCACGCGCCGACCAAGGCGACCACCCTGGGGGTCGGCGGCATCCTGTTGGGGTCCATCCTGTATTTCTCGGTTCGCCACGGGCTCAGCCTGCACGAGTTATTGGTCAGCATTTTCCTGTTCCTGACCGCGCCGGTGAGCGCCCATCTGCTCGCTCGCGCCGCGCTGCACCGGCACTGCCACAGCGAGGCCCCGGTGCCGGATCACGATTCGCGCTCGGATGGCACCTGAGACCGGAGGGCGGTCGCACGATCTAACGACTGCCGCACGGTCAGCAAGAACGACCGCGCCTGCGCGTAGATGCCGGGTGCGTCCGCCTGCCGCGGACCGGCGACGTTGAGCACGCGAACCCCTTGCGCGGCGATCCATTCCCGGGCGATCAAGGGATCAGGACGGGTATCGAGGTCCAGGATCAGGCGCGGCCGGCCGTACCGCATGGCGAGCGCGGCGGTGAGACGGGTTCCCCCGAGCAGGGCTCCGCGGTAGAGAATCAGCGTGGCGTCCGAGTCGCGCACGTTCCATTCGGTGCGCTGACTGTAGGCGCGCGTCGGCGTCTCGCGCAGTGGATAACGCCGGGAGATGGGTCCGTCCTCCGCCCGCCGCCCCCTGGGGCACCAGCCGCCGGTCGCCAACCCCGCCGCGATGGCCGCGTCGAGCGCGGCGCGGTCCACGCCGCTTTGGCCGCCGCTGATCACACGGACTGGGATCCGTGCGCGCTGTGCCGACGGCGCCCGATCGGCTCCCCGCTCGCACGGTCCGTTCGCGGCGGTTGTGCGAGAGCCGCCGGACTTGATTCTCAAGGCAGAAGTCTCCGAGTGCGGGCGCGCATACTCACCCATCATCGCCGCGGCAGAGGCCATGAACCAAAGCGAAACCGACCGGCCAGGAACCACGTATTCCGGAGCCGCGCTGGTAACGCGGCCGCGGGGCCCCATCTTTGCGGTGACAAGCGATCCACCAGCGCGGGGCTCCAAATCCCGGCCCGCCTGAAGCCCGGAGCAAACCGATGACCCGTTCACCCTTCTTCCCGAAATTCACCGATCTCCCGGCGGACCTGCCGATCTTCCCGCTCGCCGGCGCGGTGGTGATGCCGGACGTTCAGCTTCCCCTCAACATTTTCGAGCCGCGCTACCTGAGCATGGTCAAGGATGCGCTCGCGGCCGATCACCTGATTGGCATGATCCAGCCGGTCAGCGGCACGATCTTCGACGACACGCCCGAAATCCACAAGGTTGGTTGCGCCGGTCGCATCACCTCCTACAGCGAGACATCCGACGGACGCGTCGTCATGGTTCTCACCGGGGTGTGCCGATTTTCCGTGAAGCGCGAGCTCGATTCACGGCGCGGCTACCGCCGCGTCCACCCCGACTGGGAGCGGTTCGCCGGCGACTACCACGAGGACGAGTCCCGGATCGCGCACCGGGAGTCCTTCCTCGACTCCTTGCGCGCCTACGCCAGCCTGCGCGGAGTCGAGATCCCCTGGGACGACGTGACCCACATGAAGGACTCGGAACTCGTTAACCTCCTGTGCGCACACCTGCCACTCGAGCCCGACGATAAACAGGCCTTGATCGAGACCCGGGACCTGCGCGACCGCGCAGCGCTGATGCACGGTCTGATGGACATGTCGTCCGCGTCAAGCGTGGAAACCGCGGACCTCAGGCATTGAACAGCCCTACCCGACGAGCGCCGGTTCCAGTCAAAACCGAGGGTTGAAAACCGGACGGCGCATTTCCATTTCGCCATCAAGGCGACAAAGTTCAAACGAGGTAGTTATCCATGGCGGTTACGCTAACCAACGCCGCAGCAGAGCACGTCGGTAACATGATCGCAAAGCGAGGTCGCGGCGTCGGCCTGCGCATTGGCACCCGGAAGTCAGGCTGTAGCGGCTGGGCATACGAGGTGGATTACGCCGATACGATCGACAGCGAAGACGAGGTGTTCGAGAGCTTCGGCGTAAAGGTGGTCGTGGACAAGGAGAGCCTCAGCCGTATCGACGGCATGGAAGTCGACTTCGTGAAAGCAAGCCTGCTCAACCAAGGCTTCGAGTTCCGCAACCCCAGGGTCAAGAATACCTGCGGCTGCGGCGAGTCCTTCGGGGTGTGACCCGATGACGGCGACGAGCGAGATCCGGGAGATCGTCGACGGCTTCGAGCTGCTGGGGGACTGGGATCAGCGCTACGAGTACCTGGTGGAGCTCGGGGAGCGCATGCCCCCGATGCCGGTCGCGGACAAGCGCGAGGAAAATCGCGTCAAGGAGTGCATGAGCACGGTTCACACGGCCGCCTACCCCGACCCGACCTGCGAAGGTTGCCTGCGGTACGCTGGGGACTGCGACACTGCGATCATCAAAGGCGTCGTCGCGCTCTTGGTCGAACTGTTCTCGGGCAAGACCCCGGGCGAGATCGAGGCGACGGACGTCGACGAACTGTTCGCCGGACTCCACCTCGAGGAGCATCTGAGCCCGAACCGCCACGTCGGCGTCTACGCCATCGTTGACAAGATGAAGGGACAGGCCCGGAAGCTCGCCCACTGAGGCAAGGTCAGCCCGGGCACGTCAACCCGATCCGAGGCGCAGGCCTCTCGCGCAACCCGCCGACTCACTCCGCGAGAGTTGTGTCCGACCTAAAACCGCTGCGATGCTGCGCGTGCGACGTCCGGTCCGTACACGATACGACCCTTGGTGCCGTCGGTCATGGAGACGTAGCCAATTCCGTTCCTCCCGTCGCGGTCGGAGACGATATCGGCCGTGCCCCGCTTCCCGTTGTCGCAATCGACATCGAAGATCGCCTTGGTGGACCCGTACAAGGCGTTGTAGTCCCCGCGGCAGGCCTGACCGCTGTCGTTGGCGACCCGGAACGCCGCGCTAAAGGGCGTGCCCCAGTAGGAGCCCACATAGACCTCGCCCCCGAGCTGCATCGCGAAGGGTCCGGAGGTAGAGCTGCCATCACCCGACGCCCTTCCCTCCGGCGTGCTGCGAAAATCGCGGACCTGGTTCATGCAGGAAGCGTAATCCTCCATCCTCATGTTCTCGCACAGCAACTGGGCGTATTCGGCGGAGGTCACCGGCGTGTACAGCGCCTGGGAACGCTCCGGCTGCTGATCGGTCCCGTAGCCCGAGAAGATCCCGCACCAATGCAGGTCACTCCCCCATTCCTGGTCCTCCGCGACAGTCCCGCTGTTCTCGAGCTTGGTACAGCAACCGCCGAGAACCAGGCTGAGCGCCGCAACCGCTGAGAAGATCGTTTTCATTCTATTCTCCCTCGTTATCCCTCGAAATAGACTTAACCAACCGTCGTAACGATCGGCCGTGCTTGAATTCTACGACGTTTGCAGGCACAAGTCGGTGACGATTTCACCCCGCGCACAAATCTGAGGAAGCGCCGATCGAATCAGAGCTTTCCGCGGCACAGGGATGTGACGCCGTTTTCGAGCGCGTGAGCGCTGGAGAATGTGGCCATCCACGAGCCGCACCCCTTGGGCGGCATGCTGTTGTTGGCCAGTATGGCCAATCAGCAGCACCCCCAAGTATCCGTGTTTGCGGTCTCACCCCCGACGCCCCATCATTTCAGGCAAGGCTATCATCTTACATTCCTCGAACGACAACGACAGACACCGCGCATGCGAAAATCACCACGCTCCGCTTTCTTTCTGCTCGGCTCAGCTTTGATGGCGGCCAGCACGGCACTCCCCGCCGCCGAGGCCGCGCAACCGGGACGCGAGGAACCCTTGCTGGCCAACACGCGGCAACTGATTTTCGAGGGCCTGCGCTCCGGGGAAGGCTATTTCAGCGCCGACGGCACGAAAATGATCTTCCAGAGCGAGCGCGCGGCCGACAACCCCTTCTACCAGATGTATCTGATGAACCTGGAGACGGGCGACACCCGGCGCGTCTCCACTGGCACCGGCAAGACCACCTGCGGCTGGATCCACCCGTCTGGCGAGCGGGTGCTGTTCGCCTCCACCCACGAGGACCCGGAGGCCGTCGAGAAGCAGGATGAGGAGTTCGCCAAGCGCGCCGAGGGCAAGGGCAGCCGCTACTCCTGGAGCTTCGATGAGCACTACGACATCTACGAGGCGGACACCGACGGCAACATCCGCCGCAAGCTGACCGACGCACCCGGATACGACGCGGAAGGCTCCTGGTCGCCGGACGGAAGCAGCATCGTGTTCGCCTCCAACCGCCATGCCTATCAGGGATCGCTCTCGGAAGAGGAGCAGAAGATCTTCAAGAACGACCAGTCCTACTTCATGGACCTCTATCGCATGGACGCCGACGGCGGCAACCTGCGCCGCCTCACCGACAGCCCGGGATATGACGGCGGCCCCTTCTTCAGCACCGACGGCGAGCGCATCGTCTGGCGCCGCTTCGACGAGAAGGGCGCTACCGCGGAGATCTGGACCATGCGCCCCGACGGCTCGGACCAGCGCCAGATCACCCGCCTCGGCGTCATGTCCTGGGCGCCCTATTTCCACCCCTCGGGCGACTACATCATCTTCGCCAACAACGCCCAGGGCTTCGCCAACTTCGAGCTCTACCTGGTCGATGTCCAGGGGGAGAAAGAGCCGGTGCGCGTCACCCAGAGCGACGGCTTCGACGGTCTCCCGGTTTTCAGCCCGGATGGCGATCGCCTGAGCTGGGCCAGCAGCCGCACCGCCGACAAGAAGGCCCAGATCTTCATCGCCGACTGGGACGACGAGGCCGCGCGACGGCTGCTCGGCCTCGGACCCGCTGGAACCGCGACGGGCGCGGCGCGGGCCGGACCCGCCGACCCGCCGCGTGAAACCTCCAGCGAAATCACCGCGGACGACCTCCGGCTGCACGTCGGCGAGCTATCCGCCGAGCGCATGGCCGGACGCATGACGGGCAGCGAGGGCGCGCGCCTGGCGACCGACTACGTCGCCGGGGCCATGGCCGGAATCGGACTCGCACCTGCCGGCGACATGGGCGGCTGGTTCCAGCACTACGGCTTCACCTCCGGCGTCGAGCTGGCCGACGGTAACCGACTCACCTTGAGCCGGGACGACGGGGAGTCGCAGCTCTTGCTCGACCGGGACTGGCGTCCCCTGTCCTTCTCCGGCACCGGAATGGCGGAGCCGGGAGACCTGGTATTCGCCGGCTACGGCCTGCTCGCCCCGGCCGCGGGGGGCTTCCCGGCGTACGACTCGTATCTCGACCTGGACGTCACCGACAAGTGGGTCGTCGTCTTGCGCTACCTGCCGGAGGAACTGGCACCCGAGCACCGCCAGTATCTGCACGAGTACGCGGACCTCCGATTCAAGGCGATGGTGGCGCGGGACAAGGGTGCGCGCGGGCTGATACTGGTCACGGGTCCCGGCGCGCCGGTCAAGGAGCAACTGGTGCCGCTGACCTCCGAGGCTGGGGCCGGCGGCGGCAGCCTGCCGGTCGTCTCCGTCACGGACGCCGTGGCGGAACGGATCTTCGCCGCCGCGGGGAGAGATCTGGCCGCGAGCCAGAGGACCCTGGACAGCGGCGAGCCGATGCCCGGCTTCGACCTGCCGGGAGCCCGTATCGGAGGCGAGATCCGCCTGGAGAAGCGCCAGGCATCGGACCGCAACGTCCTCGGGCGGCTGAACGCGGGCGAGCAGCCCGGCGATTCCCTGGTGGTGATCGGCGCCCATGTCGATCACATCGGACTGGGGGAGGACCAGAGCTCGCGCGACGCCGATCCCGACGCCGGCAAGGTCCATCCGGGAGCGGACGACAACGCCTCGGGTGTCGCGGCGCTGCTGGAGATCGCCCAGAACCTGCTCGCGCGGAAGGCCGCCGGCGAGCTCGATCTGGAGCACGACCTACTGTTCGCGGCCTGGACCGGAGAGGAGCTCGGCCGACTCGGCTCCGCCCACTTCACCGAAGCGTTCGCCGCCGCAGGCGGCGCAAGCGGGCTGACGCCCAAGGTCGTCGCCTATCTCAACCTCGATATGGTGGGGCGGCTGGACGAGCATCTCTATGTCCAAGCAGTCGGATCGAGCTCGGTTTGGCGCCGCGAGCTCGAGCGGCGCAACGCGCCCATCGGCCTTCCGCTCAAGCTGCAGGAGGACAGCTACCTGCCGACGGACACCACGTCCTTCTATCTAAAGGGCATCCCGGTGCTCACTTTCTTCACCGGGGCGCACGCGGACTACAACACCCCGCGCGACACCGCCGAGCAGCTCAATTACGAGGGGCTGATCAAGATCGCCCGGCTGATGGCCCTGCTGACGGGCGGACTCGCCGCGTCAGCGGACACTCCGGATTACGTCTCCCAGGACAAGCCGCGGACGGACGCCAGCCGGGCGAACCTGCGCGCCTATCTCGGAACCATCCCGGATTACGCCGAGAGCGACGTCAAGGGCGTGCTGGTCAACGGGGTCGCCAAGGGCGGACCCGCAGAGCGCGGCGGCATGCGGGCCGGGGACCTGATCACCTCCGTCGCCGGACGCCGGGTGGAGAACATCTACGACTACACCTATGCCCTCAACGCCCTGAAGGTGGGTCAGGCGGTCACCATCGCGGTTCGCCGCGGCGACGGCGAGACCGAGCTCACCATCACGCCGGAACCCCGCGAGTAACCGGATGGAGATCGAATTCTACGGCGCAGCGAGCGGGGTCACTGGCTCCTGCCACATCCTGCGGGTGGCTCAGCGACAACTCCTGCTCGATTGCGGGCTGATCCAGGGCAGCCGGGAGGAGGAAGCGCGGAACGGAGAGCCCTTTCCCTTCGACCCCGCCGAGATCGACGCCGTCGTCCTCAGTCACGCCCACCTGGACCACTCCGGACGGCTACCCCTTTTGGTCCGGCAGGGATTCCGCGGCCCGATCTACGCCCAGAACGCCACCCGCGACCTGTGCGACGTGCTGTGGCAGGACGCCGCGGGTCTGATGGAGCGGGACGCCGAGTACCAGAACCGCCGCCACGGCGGGCGCGAGCGCGTCTACCCGCTGTTCCGGCGCCAGGACGCCGAGCTGGCCTGGGACAGGCTGCGCGGACTGCGCTACCGCGAGCGCCAGGAGATCCTTCCGGGGGTTGCCCTGCGCCTGCTGGATGCCGGCCACATCCTGGGCTCGGCCTTGGTGGAGCTGGAACTGAGCGAGGCAGGCGAGCGGCGCAAGCTGGTTTACTCAGGGGACATCGGCCAGTACGACACGCCGATCCTCCATGATCCGGCCGCCGTGCAGGAGGCGGACCTGGTGCTGATGGAGAGCACCTACGGCGACCGCCTTCACCGCGACCGCGAGGAAACCATCCGGGAGATCGGGGCGGTCATCTCCGCCGCCCGCCACGACCGCGGAAACGTCCTCATCCCGGCCTTCGCCATCGGCCGCAGCCAGGAAATCCTCTATCTGTTCGGCCAGCACTACGAGGACTGGGGACTGGAGCGCTGGCAGATCTTTCTCGACAGCCCCATGGCCATCGAGGCCACGCGCATCTACTGGGAGTATCCCCATCTCTACGACGCCGAAGCCACCAAGCTGCGTCACAGGCTCCACGAGATGCCGCGCCTGAAGAACCTGCGTCTCACCCGCAGCGTAGAGGAGTCGCGGGCCATCAACCGCCTGGAGAGCGGCGCCATCGTCATCGCCGGCAGCGGGATGTGCAGCGGTGGACGCATCGTCCACCATCTGAAGCAGAACCTGGAGCGCCGCGGCTGCCATGTCATGATCCCCGGGTTCCAGGCCTACGGCACCCTGGGCCGGCGGCTGGTGAACGGGGAGGAACGGGTGCGCATCCACGGCAGCGACTACCGGGTGCTGGCGCAGATCCACACCGTGGGCGGCCTCTCGGCCCACGCCGATCAGGCGGACCTGCTGCGCTGGCTCGGCGGCTTCCGCGGCCGACCCGCCGTCTGCCTGGTGCACGGGGAGGACGAGGCCAAACTGGCCTTCAGCCGCCGACTGCGGGAGAGATTGCAGATCGATGCATCGATCCCGGCGCCGGGGGAGAGGCTGGACCTCGCCGGCCTGGGCTGACCGGCGCGCGAACGCCGGCGGTCACCGCGTCTCGCGGGATACCGCCATCCTCTCCAGCAGCTGCTCCTCCATCAGGCGGGCCGTGTTGATGCCCAGGCTCTTGAGCTTCTGATTCAACGCGGCCACCTCCACCAGGGTACCGACATTGCGGCCTGGCCGCACCGGGATGGTCACGTAAGGAATAGCGACGCCGAGAATATCCTTGGTCGCTTCATTGAGCCCGGTGCGATCCATCTCCGCAGCCTCGTCCCAATCGACCAAGGAAATGGCGAGACCGACGCGCTTGTCGGGGCGCACGGCCGCGACGCCGAACAGGAGCCGGATGTCGATGATGCCGATGCCACGGGCCTCCATGTGATAGGGCAACATCTCGGTCGCGTGGCCAACGAGCTGGGAATCGTTGAGGCAACGGATGGTCACCATGTCGTCGGCAATCAGATGGAACCCGCGTCGGATCAGCTCCAACGCGCACTCACTCTTGCCCACCGCGCTATCGCCCAACAACAGAACCCCGACGTCGTGGATGTCCATGAGCACCCCGTGCACGCTGGTCTCGGGCGCGAACTCCGCGTCCAGGTGCTCCCACAGGCGCTTGTAGAGCTTGGTCGTGCTGTGCGGACAGGTGAGCACGGGGATCGCGGTCTCCTCCGCCCGCTCCTTCAGCAGCGCCGGCGGCACGCGGCCGTTCGTGACGATGGCGCAGGGGACGTCACCGGCGATAATCCTGGAGACGTGTTGACGCAGCACGGGATCCGGGTCGTGCACCTCGATAAAGGTCACCTCGCCCTTGCCGAAGACCTGGATCCGCTCCCCGCGAAAGGCGTCGAAGTAGCCGGTCAGCTCCAGGCAGGGGCGGTTCAGCTCCGGGGTCAGGACGCGCCTCCAGCGTCCGGCATCGCCAGCAGCGACCTCCAGACCCAGGAGCGGATTCGACAGCAGATTTTCGACCGTGGTGGACATGAGCTTGCCCCTGAAGGGGTAGCGCGCCGCGTCCGGCAAGCGAGGGAGCCCGCGTCGCGGGAGGATTCGGCACGGAACCTTTTCCGCCACCATCAGAGGGCGGCGCGTGAAGCAAAAATTATCTTAAATTTTGCGCATGATTCGCAAAATTATCGGTAACGCCAAGGTTTTTCAGCAGTTAACCTCAGTCTCCCAGCCTCCGTACCGGTCTCTCACGGTACCCTGATCGGCGCAAGGCGTGTAGAATTCGCGGCCATTCGTCCGCAGCCCCGTATCTTCCGGCCATGAAAACCAAGTCGTCCGAAGCCCTGCATCTCACCGCCATGAAACACAAGTTGAAGCGTCTAGCGACGTCTTTGGTCCTGCCCGTCTCCGAGCAGAGGCGGGGCGACTGCAACCGTTGCGGCGAATGCTGCAAGCTGCCCTATGTCTGCCCATTCCTGCGGTATGACGACAACGGCATGAGCAGCTGCGCCGTCTATCACGTGCGCCCGCCCTCCTGCCGCAAGTATCCGCGCACCTCGGACGAAAATCTCACCCCGCACGTCTGCGGTTACTATTTCGTCAGGGCCGACGAGCTGGTGCCTTCCGAAAAGCCCGCCTGAGCTTCGCCGGAGGGCTCGTACGCCCGCGAGCACAGGCGCTCACGCATCGTCATCGAGAGATTCCGGTCCCTGAAACGGCGCGAAGGCGTTCGCACGCCCCTCGGACTCAGGGACAATGTCGGGGGATCCGACACCCGCTAATCGCCCGCGTACCATGACCAGACGCCGCTTGGCCTCCCTGCTAGTCCTCCTCGTTGCACTGCACGCCGCGTTCACCCCCGCCATGTCCCAAGAGCGCAGCGGAGACGCCGCGCTGCCATCCGACCGGTCGCAAGGCGGCATGGACCCGACCGCCAGATCCGCCGTGACCCCCGAGTTCCTGGAGAACAAGATCAAGGAAACGGAGACGGCTTCGGACATAGACGAGACGCTGAAGGCGAAGCTCACGGAGCAATACCGGAAGGCGCTCAGCCAACTCGAGGCCGAAAGCGCCCTGGAGGTCAAAGCCGCCGCGTTCAAGCAGGCACTGGAAACGGCCCCGGCGCGGGCCGCGCAGATTCGCGCGCAGCTGACGCCGCGAGACGCGGCGGTACCGCCCGAGGCGCCAGCGATCCCGGACGACCTGTCGATCACGGAACTCGAGCAGCGGCTGGCCAAAACCCAGGCGGACGCGGCGGCCGTCGGCGCGAAGCTCTCGGAGCTCGAGAAAGAGTTAGAGAACAACAGGACACGGCCAGCCGAGGCCCGACAGGCGATCATCGAGGCCAAGCGCGAGCTCGAGGAGCTAGAGGCGGATCTCAAACTACCGCCGCAAGAGGGCCAGCCCGAGGCCCTTGCCAAGGCGCGCCGGTGGGCGTTCGAGGCGCGCCGGCAATCCCTGCGCGCCAACATCTTGATGCTGGATCAGGAGCTCCTGAGCCAATCCGCGCGCGTGGAGCTGCTCGAGGCCGAGCGCGACAAGGCCGCGAACGACCTGCAGGGCCTCAAGGCAGAGGCGCGGGCGCTCGAGACCCGGCTCAGTGCGCTGCGCAAGAGCAAGGCGGAGGAGGCCGCCGACGAGGCAAAGGAGATTGAGCGCCAAGCCGCCGGAAAGCATCCCCTGATACAGGAGCTGGCGCGGCGCAACGCCGAGCTGAGTGATGAGCTGACAATGCTGACCGCGGAGCTCAACCGCTTCTCCGGCCAGCAGGAGCAGATCGAGGAGCAGACCCGCCGCATCACCGACGACTTCCGCAACGCGCGGCAGCGCATGGAGGTGGCGGGCCTGACGCAGGCGCTGGGGCAGGTCCTCATCGACCAACGCAATCAACTGCCCGACCTGCGCCGCTACGAGAAGGCGGCGGAAAAACGCGCGCAGGACATTACCGGGGCGACACTGCGCCAGATCCGCTATCGAGAGGAGCGGCGGCGCCTGCAGGACCTCGACAGTTACTTGAGCACGACCACGGGCGAAGGGATGCCGGCGGATCTCAGCGAGGCCGATGTCACGGAGCTGCGGAAGCTCGCCGATCAGAGGCGGGGTCTACTGGACCAGGCGGTGGACGCGGATGAAGCCTACCTGCGCGTGCTCGGCGAGCTGGATCACGCATCGACCCAGCTCATGGCGGTGGTTCGCGAATACGACGATTTCCTCGCGGAGCGTCTGCTCTGGGTGCGCAGCTCCGGACCCGTGAGCCTGGCGACGTTCGCAAACCTCCCGCGTGCCGTCCTGTGGGGCATATCCCCGGCCAATTGGGTGGAGGTGGCGCAGGTCCTGCTCTACGAGGCCCCCCGCTCGCCGCTGTCCTGGCTGCTGGTGCTCACCGCGGTGGGGCTCCAATGGAAGACCCGCGCGATGCGCCAACGCCTGCTCTCGACCGCGACCTATCTGCGTCGGGTGCGTACCGACAGCATCCTCTACACGCTGGAGGCGGTGGGGTTGAGCTTGCTCATGGCCGCGCCCTTGTCCCTGCTGCTGGTTGCCTTCGGGCTGGAGCTGTATGGCTCGCTGGAGGCGACTGACTTCACCAAGGCCATCGGACAAGCCGCCATTTCCGTATCCCTGGGGTTGTACTACCTGCGCGCCTTCCGTGTGCTGTGCATGTCCGGAGGCGTGGCCGACCGTCATTTCCAATGGACCGGCGAAGTCCTGAAGCTGCTGCGGCAGAATTTCGACTGGCTGCTGGTGGTGCTGGTACCACTCGGCTTCATCGCCAGCGCATGCTACAACCACCCCGACATCACCTACAGCGGCAGCCTCGGGCGCCTGTCCTTGATCGCGCTGATGCTGGGGCTGGCCGCCTTCTTCGCCCGCGTGCTCAGTCCACAGCGGGGGGCGCCGCGTAACCTGCTGCAGGCGAGCCCCGGCGGCTGGTTCAACCGCCTGAAGAAGCTGTGGTACCCGCTGGTCGTCGGCATGCCGCTGGCGCTGTCCCTGCTCACGGTCGCGGGGTATCTGTACACCTCCGGGATTCTGCTCCGCTCCCTGCTCAGCTCCATGTATCTGGTGCTCGGAATCACGGTCGTCCACCAGCTCATTATCCGCTGGCTGGTCCTCACCAGTCGGCGTCTGGCCCTTCAGGCCGCCTTGGACCGCCGCGCCGCGCGCGCGAGCGAAGAGGCGAGACAGGGCGAGGCTGTTGTCGCGCCCGCGCCCCAGGCCGAGGACGCAGGGCAATTGGATCTGGCCTCCCTGGACGAGCAGACCCGGCGGCTGATCAACACCGTGCTCTTCCTGTCGGGGGCCATCGCCCTGTGGGGAATCTGGTCCCAGGTTCTGCCGGCGTTCGGCATCTTCGAGGAGGTGGCCCTCTGGCACCATACGGGCGTGGTGGACGGCGAGGAGAAGATCATTCCCGTCACCCTGGCGGATATCGGATCGGTCTTGCTGATCGCCCTCATCGCCTTCGTCGCGGTCAGAAACCTGCCCGCGCTACTGGAGATCCTGTTCCTCTCGCGCATGTCCTTCTCCTCGGGCAGCCGCTACGCAATCAGGACCTTGACCGGCTACACCATCACCGCCGCCGCAGCGCTGACCGCCTTCAGCACCCTTGGCCTGTCCTGGGGACAGGTCCAGTGGCTGGTCGCTGCGCTCGGCGTGGGCATCGGCTTCGGGCTGCAGGAGATCGTCGCCAACTTCATCAGCGGCATCATCATCCTGTTCGAACGTCCGGTGCGGGTGGGAGACGTGGTCACCATCGGCGACACGACGGGCTCGGTGTCCAAGATTCGCATCCGCGCCACCACCATCCGCAACTGGGACAAGCAGGAACTCCTGGTGCCGAACAAGGA
>CAYNBI010000038.1:0-32380 GCA_964395315.1 uncultured Chromatiaceae bacterium
ATGACGTCAAGCAACTCCTGGACGTGCTCCACCGCTTTTGCGACCACGGCAACACTGTGGTCGTCATCGAGCACAACCTGGACGTCATCAAGACCGCCGACTGGATCATCGACCTGGGACCGGAGGGCGGCGACCGCGGGGGCGAGGTGATCGCGACCGGCACACCCGAGCAGATTGCGGGGAACGAGCGCTCCCACACCGGGCGCTTCCTTCGCGCCCTGCTGAAGCGCGGCTGGTAGGTGCGCGCGGCCGGCCGCGACATGATTCCCAAGGCGCCGATTATTGGCCGTCCGGGCCAAGATCAGCTCGTCCCCGTGCCCCGGTAAGCGCTGAATCGACCGGCGTTTCCCTAGCCCGAGGGGGAAGGTCGCGGCGAGACTCCCTTGCGCGATCTCGACCGCCGCGCCGGCTTCGGTCGAGCGCCGTCCCTTGCACGCCTGCTCGCGGCGGTCTTCCCAGGCCCGCGGGCCTGGACCGTCCCGCCGTCGGAAATCGCCAGGATCAGGCCCAGGCTGGCGAAGGCGGTGACCAGGCTGCTCCCGCCCTGGCTGATGAAGGGCAGGGTGATGCCGGTCAGGGGAATGAGCTTGGTCACGCCCCCGACATTCAGGAAGGTCTGGGTCGCGATCACCGTGGTCAGCCCCGCACACAGCAGTCTGCCGAATGGAGAGGCGCTCAGGCTGGCGATGCGCAGGCAACGCTCGAAGAACAGCAGGAAGAACAACAGCACCAGGGCGCAGCCAACGAATCCGAGTTCCTCGCCGATCACCGAGTAGATGAAATCGGACTCGGCGATGGGTGTGTACTCCGGGTTTCCCCTGCCGAAGCCCTCGCCCCAAAGCCCACCGGAATACATGCCGGACAATCCCTGCAGGACCTGCCAACCGCCGCCGGTGGGATCGTCGAAGGGGGAAAGCCAGGCCTGGATGCGGCGCTGGCCGTGGAAGAACAGGGACAGGATCAGATAGCCAAAGCCCGCCGCGCCGAGCAGGCCGTAGACCAGGTATCCGATGCGCCCGGTGCCGACGACCAGCATGGCCAGCAGGGCACAGCTCAGCACGACGAACATCCCGAGGTCGCGTTGCAGGAACAGCAGCCCCGTCAGCAGCGCCCAGAACCCCATCAGAGGCAGCAGCTCCCTGAAGGGCGGGACCGGTACCGACCATAGTCCGCCCCACTTACCCAGCATCTTGGCCCGCTGGTCGATGAAGCCCGCCAGAAAAAGGATCACGCTCACCTTGAGGAGTTCCGTCGGAGTCACGAATCCCGCCGCGTAGACGCCGCCGCGAAAGCGCTGACCGGTGACCAGGAGAAGCGCCACCACCGCCAGCGAGAGCCCCGCCCAGACCCAGGGTCCGACGCACAACCGCTGATAGCGGCCTCGCATGCCGGCCACGCAGACCGCGAGCATGGTCAGCACCCCTGCCGGCAGGATGTAGCGGCTCGCCGTCCACGGCCCCGCGTCAGCGAACGCACCCATGCGCGCCTGGGCGAGCAGCCCGAGGCCGGCGAGAAGGGACACCACGGGCGGCAGGACCTGGTCGCCCTGAAACCTGGCCGCAACCAGCACCAGATGAACCGCGACCAGGCAACCCGCATAGATGACGAGCGGCAGCAGATCGAGAGGCCTTGGCGCGTGCCCAGCACCGTGGCTGGACCCGAGCACCATCAGGAAGCCCAGCAGGATGCACAGGAAGCACCCGAGCAGCAGGGTCCGCTCCGGCCGGCGAAGATCCCAGATGGCGCGAACGTCGGCCGGCGCGCGTGCGGCATTCACGGCAGGAGCCCCAGCTCCCGGGCCTTCAGCAGCAGGTCGCGGGCGATCGGCGCGGCGGTGGCGGACCCGAAGCCGCCGTGCTCGACCAGCACCGCCACCGCCAGCCGCGGCCGCTCCGCCGGTGCGAAGCCGACGAACCAGCTGTGCGCGGCGCCCAGGGGGTTCTGCGCCGTCCCTGTCTTGCCCGCGATCGTCAGGCCCTCGACGTCGATGCCGCGTCCCGTCCCGTCGGCAACGACGCCGCGGAGCATCCGCGCCAGCCGCCGGGCGGTGTCCTCCGGCATGAAGCGCGCAAGCTTGGCGGGCGGATCGCCCGCGACGAGCCGGGGCCTCATGGCGACCCCGCCGTTGGCCACCGCCGCCGCGATCAGCGCCATGTGGGCCGGCGTCGCCAGCAACGCCCCCTGGCCCACCGAGGCCTGCGCCAGACCGTACTTGTCGGAGGCCGCTATGCGGGGTACGCGTCCCGTGCTCATCTCCCAGGCTCCAAACGGGCTCTTGTGCAACGCGACCTGCCGATCGAAGTAGAAACGATCGGCATTGCGCAGGAAGGCCTCGCTGCCGTGGCTCACCCCCAGCTGGGCGAAAAACACGTTGGACGACTCGGCCAGCGCCGTTGGCAGATCCAGGTCGCCGTGACCCTTCCAGACCCTTCCCGCCCGGCGGGCCTCGTAATACTCGTGATCCCGGATCTTCCGGTAATAGGAAGAGGTGCTGTAGCCGTCGGGGGGGCAGTAGAGCGTGCCCTTGAACCCTGCGTTGAGCGCCAGGGCCGCGGTGACGATCTTGAAGGTCGAGCCGGGGGGATATAACCCCTGGGTCGCTCGGTTGAGCAAGGGGGCCGCTGGGTCGTCGCCGTGGAACAAGGCCGGCGAGATCCGGTTGGGGTCGAACGCGGGTGCGCTGGCGAGCACGCGCACGGCGCCGTTATCCGGTTCCAGGAGTACCACGGCGCCACGCCCGCTCTTCAGGAGCTGCATCGCCAGCAACTGCAGCCGCGCGTCCAGCGTCAGCCTGATGTCCTGGCCTTGAAGACGCCTGCCGCGCGAAAGCAGTTGCCGCCCCAGCTCGCCCCACGCCGGCAGGCTGGACGCTGTGCCGCCGTTGAGCTCTGCGTTCGCCGCCGCCTCGATACCTGATGCGCCGAACTTCGGGTCGCTGTAACCGACCACGTGCGCGAACGCGGGGCCGTAAGGATACATCCGATACACCTGCCCACCGTATTCCCGGCTGTAAGCCAGCACCTCGCCCCGGTGATCGAGGATCTGGCCGCGCTGGATCCGGTGGGCGGGGTTGAACTGGCGCCGGTCGTAGGACTGCATGAAGGCTACGAACTGCGGCCGGAACAGGCCGGTCAGCTGCCAGGTGGCCTGGTAGAGCAGCACGCCGGAGAACAGCAGCACCAGTGCGGCGAACGGCAACCGGTACGACCTTCGTGCCTTGCCGAGATGGCGCAGCTCGGTGAGGTCCCGAAAACCGAGGATCAGCTTGATGACGTAGATGCCGGAGACGAAGAAGGCGATGTGCAGGCTCACCCTCAGTGCCGGCCAGACCGGCGAGTCGAACAGGGCACCGAACAGCTCCAGAGGGTTGGTCAGATCCACGCCGCGTCAGTCAGCTCACAGGCTTGCGTTCAACGTCCAGCAGACAGATCTCGCCGTCGCGCACCTTCACCGCGAGCGGCTCCAGGAACGCGCCGAGGCAGGGCCCGCGCACGCACTCGCCGCTGTCGATGAGGAACAAGGCCCCGTGCAGCCCGCACTGGATGAAGGTCTCCTCGGCATCGAGGAAGCGGTGCGGCATCCATTCCAGCGTGGCGCCGGTGTGGGGGCAACTGTTACGGTAGGCGTGGAGCCGGCCCGCGAAGCGCACCACGAATAGGTCGACCGGATCACCGTCGCGCTTTAGGGTGAAGCCGCGGCTGCCCGGGTCTGCCAGCGCGTCCAGCCGGCACAGGGGGATCAGCCCACTCACGCCCAACCCGCCGACCTGGCGCTCGCGACCAGGCCGTGCAGCCCCCGACGGCCGCACTTGTGGCCGGCCAGACGACTGGCCCGCCGGAGAACCGCTTCGAGCGCCTTCCCCGCGAGCAGGCCATCGATCAGCGCCGCGTTGAAGACATCCCCCGCCCCCAGGGTATCCACGACCCGAGACGGCGCGTAAGACCGGGCGTGCCGGACGGGTCCTCCCCGCGCCTGTCCGTAGGCCCCGCCCTCCCCCCAGGCCAGAAACAGCACCTCGGCGCGCACGTCGCTCCACCGATCGGCGAGAAACCGCACCGGGTCCGCGTATCCGCGGCTTACCGCGTAGACGCGGGAGAAGATCAGGACCCGCGGCCCATCGAATAGCCGCTCCACGCCAGGCCGGGGCTTCTCCACCTCCAGCGATACGGGCAGCTCGGGATGCCGCGCCGCGAGGTCCCGGAGCATGGGCGCTGTCTGGTCCGGATCGCGTCCCTCGAAGTGCACCCAGTCGAAGCGGTCCAACCCGAACGACGAGAACGCCTGGGCGCTGAGCTCGGGCAGATCGCGATGGTGGACAATGGTTCGGCTGCCGGATGCCCGGCTGAGAGTTACGTAGGAGGTCGGCGTATGGCCACCGGCGTGGCGTACGCAGAGCGAGGCGTCTACTCCATGCTGGACGAGGTCGGCCAGGATCTGCTCGCTCGCGGCATCGTCTCCCAGCGTGCCCGCCCAGGCGCAGCGATGGCCGAGCTGGGCAAGCGTCACCAACGTATTGGTCGCATTGCCGCCGCGTCGCACGTCTTGACCCAGGGCGCGCACCTCGTCGTCTTCCCGGGGATAGACCTCGACCCTGTTGATTACATCCAGCGCCGCAACGCCCACGCCCAACACGCGGGCGGACGAGTAGGATCTCGCGTCATCGGTCACGGGCCAGGCGGAACCCCAGGGTGTTGAGACGGGTGTCGGCCGTGAAATGGTTGCGCGCGGTGCTCCGCATGGAGTGCGCGGGCTTGTTAAAGGCCCCGCCGCGGGCGACGCGATACCGGCAGCCGCTCACTTGGCGCGGACGACCGTCGGACGGGGCGCCCTCGTAGTCGGGGTAATAGCAGTCATGCACCCACTCCATGGCGTTGCCGTGGGTGTCGTATAGACCGATGGGACTGGACTCGAAGCTGCCGACCGGCGCGGTAGAGATATTGTCCCAGTCGCTGCCGCAGTCAAAACAGACCGCTCTTCCCTGCCCCGGCTCGAACCCCCACCAGTAGGCGGAGCGTCGGCCGGCGGAGGCGGCATACTCCCACTCCGCCTCGCTGGGCAGGCGGTAGCGCGCGCGGGTCTGGCCGGACAGCCATTCGGCGTAGGCCGTGGCATCCTCCCAGCTGACGTCGACCACGGGCCGGCGCCCACGACCCCAGCCGTAGTCGTTGGGAAGCCGCCGCCCGGTGGCGCGCGCGAAGCGATCATATTCGGCGAACGTGACCTCGTTGGCGCCGATCAGGAACCCGGCGACATTCACCTCGTGGACCGGACCCCAGTCATCGCTCGGCAGGGCGCGGACCTGGCCCATGGTGAAGGTTCCACCCTCGAGCACCACCATCGGAGGCCCGAAGCCGCCGCCCGAGAGGCGGTCCGTGAGGGTTCCAGCGACCGCCGGCACGACCTCCTCCGCGGAAGATGGACGCACTTCCGATTCCGTCTCTCCCGCCTCGGGCGGGGGCACGGTCGGCGGCGGCGCACCCTCCTCCGATCCGGCCGCCGTGGCATCCGCCGCCGGCGGGCGGGAACCGCCGGGAAGGGTCCAAACCTGCTGGCCGAGCAGGAGAACACCGCCCACGGCTAGCAGGGCCCCCAAGACCAAACCGCCCAGGAAGCGGACATCGGCGAGCGACGCGGCCCAGGACTTGCGTTGCGGCGGGCGAAGCCCGAGACCCAGCTCGCCCTCGTTCTCGGCAGATGCGCCGCGCTCCTCGATGAGCACCTGAAAGCGCTCCTGCATCAGCTGGCGCTCTTCAGTCAATCGCGCCACTTCCTCGCTCGCGGCGGCCAGGGCGAGCTTCTGGCGCTCCAGGTCCTGCTTCAAGCCGTCGCTGGTGAGGTGCTGGTCCTCGAGCTCGTCCTCCAAACGCCGGCACTGGGCCTCGGTGAGATCCACCACCCGGTCCTTCTCGTGCAAGGTGAGACGCAGGGTCTCGACCTCCTGCTGCAGGGCGAGGTGCTCGGTGGCCGAATGGACGTCTCGCTCCGGCTGCATATCCCGCAGGGCCGCCAGCTCGGCGCGCAGGCGCTCGACGTTCTGGGCGGCCTGCGCCTTGAGTGTGCCGAGATTGCCACCCCGTCGTTCTGAACCCTCGCCAACGCTCATCTAATCTTTCCTAATCGGCCCATTCTTCCCAGCGGTGCTCCGCGGTTACAATCGCGCGCATGCATTATGCACGGTCAAACCGGGGAAATGCGACGGTTCGGCGACTCGGCCGCCAGCCGCATCGAAACCCGGTTGCCACGATGAAGTCGCTAGAAAGTAGCACATGAGGGCCGCGAAAGGGGCCATCGCCGCAGGCCACGACAAGACCGCCGAGGCTGCGGCTGTCGTTCTTGCATCCGGCGGCAACGCCTTTGATGCTGCGGTCGCCGCCTGTTGCGCGGCCTGCGTTGTGGAACCGGTTCTCGCGTCGCTCGGCGGCGGCGGCTTTCTGCTGGCCAAACCGGCCTCCGGGTCGCCCGTGATCTACGACTTCTTCGCGCAGACCCCGCACCGAAAACGGGCGCCCCCGGACACCGACTTCTACCCGGTCTCCGTGGATTTCGGCGACGCCACCCAAGAGTTCCACATCGGGATGGGCGCGATCGCCACACCCGGAGCCATCGCCGGCCTGTTCGCCGCGCAGCGCGACCTGTGCCGCATGCCGATGCGCGAACTGGTCGCGCCCGCCCGAGACTACGCCCGCGACGGCGTCTCGCTCAATCCCTTCCAACACCATCTCGCAACCATCGTCGAGCCCATCCTGCGCGCCAGCGCGGCTGCCTTCGCTCCCCACGCGGCGCCTGACCGTCCCGACCGCCTCGCCGAGCCGGGGACGATCGTCCGGCAGCCGGACCTCGCGGACAGTCTGGAGGTCATCGCCCGCGAGGGCGAGGGGATGTTCTACGGCGGTGACCTCGGCCGGCAGCTGATCGCGGACTGCGCAGCCGGGGGCGGGCACCTGGAAGACAAGGATCTCCGCGCTTACCGCGTCATCAGGCGCCGGCCCCTGAGCGCGACCTACCGCGGCGAGCGGATCTACACCAATCCGTCTCCTGCTCTGGGCGGCCCCCTCATCCTGTTCGCCCTGCAACTGCTGAGCGAGACGAAGCTGGACACCCATCCGAGAGGTGGAGCGGGTCATCTGCATGCGCTGGCCATGGCCATGCAGCTCACCCAGCGTCTGCGGCGCGAGGGAACCAGCGATCCCGCCCCGGACTCAGCCCCCCTGGCAACCGAGCTGCTCGGCGTGATGCGCAGGCACGCGGTGTTCAGACGGGGCACCACCCAGATCAGCGTCGCGGACGACGACGGCAACCTGGCGAGCCTGACCTTGTCGAACGGCGAGGGAGCGGGCTACGTGCTCCCGGGCACCGGAATCGTGCTCAACAACATGCTCGGGGAGGAAGACATCAATCCGCACGGTTTCCACCGCTGGCCTACGAACCGGCGCATCAGCTCCATGATGTCGCCCACCCTGCTCGCGCGTCCGCAAGGCGACTGGGTCGTAACCGGATCGAGCGGCTCAAACCGCATCCGCAGCGCGATCCTGCAGGTCCTGGTCAACCTCGTGGACTACGGCCTGCCGCTCGGGGATGCGGTTGTCGCACCCCGCATCCACTACGAGGGCGACCTGCTCAATCTCGAGCCGCCGGTGGCTGACGACACCCTGGCGGAGCTTCGGGGGCGCTGGCCGAACATCCGGCGCTGGAGTCAGACCAGCGTCTTCTTCGGTGGTGCCCACAGCGTCCGACGAGGCGCCAGGGGAGAGCTCGAGGGAGCGGCCGACCCGCGCCGCGGCGGCGCCGCACTCGAGGTCTGAGGCGGCTAGCCTGGCGCCCTCACGGTCAGGGTGCCGTCGCGTTGGATGAGCTCGAAGTGCTTCAGGTAGCTCATGCCGAGCAAGACCTCGTCGCCCGGCATGTTGGGCAGCACCGAGGCCCGCACATCGCTGAGCCGCAACCCGCCGAGATCCACGCTGCCGAGCCGGGTGCTCCACACCCTGACGTCGCCGTTCGCAGTTCGGCTGATGCGAGCGGCCCCCAGCGGCAACTCCAGCCTTCGCGCCAGCTCCAGCGGCAGCGCGACGTCGGTCGCCCCCGTGTCGACCAGGAAGCGCACGGGCTCGCCATTGATGCGGCCGTCGGCAACGTAGTGGCCGCTCCGGTTGCGGGCGAGCACAACCTGCATCCGGCCGCTGGCGTCCGCCGCCGCCACCGGATGGCGGTTCGGATTTTCCTGATGGCTGATCAGTCGGTTGAAGAACAGGGCCAGGATGGCCAATGCCAGCACCCATGCGCCAAACAACATGCCCTTCCCGATCCGGGATGGGACGCCGCCTGCCCCAGAAAGATGTTCGCTCATGACGGGGAGATGGGGGGTGCCGCGGCCTGCGGCAAGATGCACGGGCCCGGCCGGGCCCGTGCATGGATGCATCGGGGCTAGCGCGCGTAAGGGTTGGGCTGACCCGGTGCCGACTGGCGGTTGAACTCGGCGCGATAATGGGCGACGGCGCTGCGCCCGTTGGCGACCACGTCGTAGACCTTCCAGCCGTCATCCGACTTGTACATGCGGAAATCGAGCTTCGACGGGTAGCTGCCCGGCCGCAGGATTCCGACCGATACGTTCACCGTGCCGCGGCGCGACATGCCCGGGCGCAGGAACCGGATCTGCTGGCCCTGATAGTTGGCGACCTTCAGTGAGAGTGCGCTGAGGAAACGCGCCTCGAGCGAGGCCACCATGGCCTCTCGCTGTTCCTCTGCCATGGCGGCGTAGCGCGGCCCGGCAATCCATCTGGCCATGCGGGCGAAGTCGAAGTAGGGGGCGATTTCCTTGTCGAGGTAGGCGGCCACCTGCAACTTGTTAGGCTTCTCTTCCTGATCAAGGAACGCGAGCAGCTTGTCCAGCCCCTCGCGCAGGACGGCGGCGGCATCCGCCGCGGGATCGACGCGCGCGGCGGAACCGTAGGGCGCTGGCCCATACGGACCGGGACCATAGCCGTAGGTAGGCTGCGCCTGGGCGGCGCCGGCCAGAGTCAATCCGAGCACGAGGGGCATCCAGAGATGGGATTTCATCGAGTTCCTCCAGTGGTTGTTATCCGGCCGCGCGAAACCGCTCACGCGGCGTCTCGGCAGGGTGCCAACGCGGTGGGTGAAAATCAAGCCGTGATAACAGTCCGCTGGTGCAAGGTGGCGGCGCTCCCACCAAGGCAGGTAGCCAAGCACCGGATGATTCAGCACCGGCCGCGGCGCAGGGACGTGACGCCCTTCTCGGCGGAGCGATCCGCGGGGATATGGAGAGACGACGGTCGTGTCCTTGCGCGCCTCCACGATCTCATCGTGCTAGCAGATGCCTCCGGCGCGCGGCCCGGGCGAAAGGGCCGTCGACCCAGATGGTCTCGCCAGCCCTCGACCAGAAACCGTCCGACGAGGTCACAGGAGGTGAGGTCGTCGTGACAGGAGACGGTGATCAGCGGGCGCGGCAGGCGCCATGCCATGTGCTCCATGAAACGCGTCTAGCCGCAGCCTGTCGGCCCCTTGAGCAGGATCGGCAGGCCGTTTCGGCACACGGCGTCGAACACCGCGACCTCGTCTCCCGCCGCCGGTCGCCGCACCGCGCGGCATGCACCCGTGGCGGCAGATACCGGCTGGTTTAGCGCCTGCGCCCCCCGGTCAGGGAGCCGAGAATGCCCCGCATCAATGAGCGCCCGATCTGGGTGCCGATAGAGCGTGCCGCGCTCGACACGAAGGCCTCAAGCGGGCTCTGCCGTCCACCGGCGGAGGAAGTCCTGGCCCGCGGCTCGGTGACGGGAGCGGAGGGCGCCGCGTCGGCCGCGGCCTGCTCGGCTCGCTGTTGCAGGATCTCATAGGCGGAGACGCGGTCCACCACCTGGTCATAGATGCCCTTGACCAGGGAGCCCGCCATCACGGCCGCGCGCTCGGCGGGGGTGATCGGACCCAGACGGCTTCCAGGCGGGGCGACGCGGATGCGCTGCACCACCGACGGGGTGCCCTTCTCGTCCAGGGTCGAAGCGAGCGCCTCGCCGACGCCGAGCTCGGTGATCACCTGCTCGGTGTCGAGGTCCGGGTTGGGACGGAAGGTCTGGGCCGCCACCCGGACCGCCTTCTGATCCCGGGGCGTGAAGGCGCGCAGAGCGTGCTGAACCCGATTGCCGAGCTGGCCGAGCACGTCGTCCGGCACGTCGGTCGGGTTCTGGGTCACGAAGTAGACGCCGACGCCCTTGGAGCGGATCAGGCGCACCACCTGCTCCACCTTGTCGAGCAGGATCTTCGGGGCATCGTCGAACAGCAGATGCGCCTCGTCGAAGAAGAAGACCAGCTTGGGCTTGTCCGGATCTCCGACCTCCGGCAACTGCTCGAACAGCTCGGAGAGCAGCCACAGCAGGAAGGTCGCGTACAGGGCGGGGGTGTGGATGAGCTTGTCCGCGGCCAGCACGTTCACGAATCCGCGACCCTGCTCGTCGGTCTGCATCAGGTCGGCGAGATCCAGGGCCGGCTCGCCGAACAGCTGCTCGGCGCCCTGCTCCTCGAGCGTCAGCAGGCGGCGCTGGATGGCGCCGACGCTGGCCTTCGAGACATTGCCGTAGGTCGACTGCAGAGCACTCGCGTTGTCGGCGACATAGGCGAGCAGGGACCGCAGGTCCTTGAGATCCAGGAGCAGCCAGCCGTTCTCGTCGGCCACCCGGAAGACGATGTTGAGCACGCCCTCCTGGGTGTCGTTGAGGTCGAGCAGCCTGGCGAGCAACAGGGGCCCCATGTCCGAGATGGTCGTCCGCACCGGGTGCCCCTGTTCCCCCGCGATGTCCCAGAAGATCACCGGTGACCCGGCATAGGCGAAACCGTCCTCCGCCTCCAGACCCATGTCCGCGACCCGCTCGGCAACCCTTGCATTACCGCCTCCCGCCTGGCTGATGCCGGCCAGGTCGCCTTTGATGTCCGCCAGGAACACCGGCACCCCGGCACGGCTAAAGCCCTCCGCCAGGCGCTGCAGGGTGACCGTCTTGCCGGTGCCCGTGGCGCCAGCGACGAGCCCGTGACGATTGGCCATGTGTGACAGGATGGAGACCGGGACCTCGCCTTTGCCAACGAGAAGGGATTTGGACATCGGGGTGGCTCCTTGAGATCAGATGGATGCAGGGTTCGGCTCCGGAGCGCCGGACCCGAAACCGGAAAGATATTGGTTGACCAGGACCCGGCGCAGCTCGCCCGGCGCGACCGGTTTGTGCAGCAGCGGGTAACCGCGGGCCTGGGCCTCCCGCTGGCGCTCGCCCGCGGTATCCCCCGTGACCAGGACGGCGGGCAGCCTGCGGCCGGCTTTGGCCTCGATCGCGGCCAGCAGCTCGATTCCGTTTTCACCGTCCGGAAGCCGGTAGTCGACCACGGCCACGTCCGGGCGCAGCCCGCGGTCGCAGATCAATGAGAGCGCCTCGGCGGCGCTCGCGGCGCAAAAGGCGTGGAAACCCCAGGAACGCAGCAGGCGCGCCGTTGCCACTAGAACTGGCTCGTCGTCCTCGACCACCAGCACGGAGAGGTTCAACGCCTCCTCCGGTGACTCCGCGAAGACATCGCCACCAGCCTGCGCCAGCGGCGAAGGGGCCAACGGCACCTCGACGAAGAAAACCGATCCCTTGCCGACCCGGGAGAGGGCGCCCAGTCGCAGATCCAGAAGATCGGCGATGCGCTTGGCGATCGCCAACCCGAGCCCCAGCCCCTGGTGACGGTTGCGCGCCGGATTGCCGAGCTGGTAGAACTCGTCGAAGATGCTTTCGAGCTGATCCTCGGCGATGCCCTCGCCCGTATCCCAAACCTCGATACGCAACCGGTCGCCCCGCCGCCGCGACCCGAGCAGCACCCTGCCCCTGCGCGTGTGGCGGAGGGCGTTGGACATCAGGTTGTGAAGGATTCGTTCCAACAGATCTGGGTCGGTGCGCAGGCTGGCCTTATTCGGGAACACCCGAACCCGGACCCCACGGTCCGCCGCCAGTGGCCGAAATTGTCCCTGCAATCGGTGCAGGAAGACTAACGCCGAGAAATCCCGCTCACGCGGGATGACGATGCCCGCCTCGAGCTTGGTGATGTCCAGAAGCGCGTTGAGAAGGCCATCCATCACCGCCAGCGTCGACTGCATGTCCCGCGCGATCTCGCGCGCCTGGCCTTCGAGGGGGGCACAGGTCAGCGCGCCAAGCAGCAACGACATCGCCTGCAGGGGCTGGCGCAGATCGTGGTTGGCCGCAGCGAGAAAGCGGGACTTGGCGATGCTGGCCTTGTCAGCCTCCTCCTTCGCCTGCGCCAGCGCCTGCTCCATGGACTTGCGCCGGGTGATGTCGCGGGCGAAGATCGCTACGCCCTGTGGCCTGCCATCCGGTCCCAGCACCGGGTACATGTTGTTGTCGTACCAGCGCCCTGCCCGCTGGTCCTCGAAACGCTGGGGCGCACCCAGTTCCAGGACCCTCTGCGCCTGCTGGTGCCGCCGGCGGGCGACGTTACCGGGCGCCAGGTCCAGGATCGTCCTGCCAAGCACCTCGGACACCGGCAGCCCGAAGCTTTCGGCCGCCCGCTGATTGACCACCACGGCCCGGTGCTCGGAGTCGAGCAGTACCACCACATCATCGCCCGTCGCGTCGATCAGGGTGCGCAAGCGCTCCTCGCTCTCGCGCAGCGCGACGTGCATCAGCGTGCGGCCGCCCGGGGCATCCTCGGCCGCATGGCGCTCCAACTCGGCAACGCGGGCGCGCAACGCGGACAGCTCGAGTAAGAGTTCCTCGCGGGATCTTCCTGAATCGCTCATACGGGACTAGAGTGACGCTTCGCGACCTGCCCAGGTTGAAATCCGTCAGTGACAGCACGGAGAATTCCGCGTACACGAGCGGGATGTTAGCGAAAAATTGCGGCCAACCTCATGTATTTTCCCATCGACGAACCGACGCGCATCCAGGCCAAGACGCCGCATGAGCTGGCCATGGTCAATCTGCTGCTGATCAATCTGCTGATGCTGATCGCGCTGCTCGCCGGCAGCTTCCTGCAGCAGGACTCGCCGCTGGCGGATTACAAGCTCGTGGGCGTGCTGGTACCGCTTGCGATCTCGCTCTCGATCGTCGCCTACAGCTTCGCGCGCGCCGCAAGGGCCGCCGCGGGCGAACCCTGGTTTGTGGCGGCGCACTGGCGGATGGCCACCGGCCGCTACAAGATCCTTCTGATCGCTTATCTGGTCGGCGCCGCGCTGATCGGAATCGGCTGGTTGCTGTCCCAGGGACAGACGGACCCGCGCATGCAGGCGCTGATGTTCATCGCGCTGCAACGGGTGGCCATCGCGCCGATCCTGATCGCGCTCATGGTCCTGATCATGCTGGAGTCCGGCTCACTCTACCAGGCGGGCCGGGGCGAGGTGCCGGACGGCGTGGCCGGGCGCTTCCCGCCGCCGGCGGATCTGGCCACTTCCGAGACCGAGCTGTCCTCGGGCGCCGCCTGATCCGCCACACGCAGCGGGCCGCGATGAAATCCCCCACAGCCAAGATGCTGCGCGACATCGAGGACGAGGTCCGCTACACGCGGGAGCTCATCGGGCGCGACGCCCTCGATCCCCGGGTCATGGCGGCTATGGCCGAGGTCCCGCGCCATGAGTTCGTGCCCGGGCACGAGCGGCTGTACGCTTACGCGAACGGCCCCCTCCCCATCGGCCACGGTCAGACCATCTCGCAGCCCTATATCGTCGCACTGATGACGGATCTTCTGGAGTGCGGCCCCGACGCCAGGGTGCTGGAGATCGGCACCGGCTCAGGCTACCAGTCGGCGGTTCTCTCCCGGGTGGTGAAGCAGGTCTACACGGTGGAGGTGATCGGCGATCTGGCGGCACAGGCGTCCGAGCGCCTCGCGCGGCTCGGCTACGCGAACGTCCTGACGCGTCAGGGCGACGGCTACCTGGGATGGCCGGAGTACGCGCCGTACGACGGCATCCTGGTCACTGCGGCCGCACCTTCCGTGCCTCCTGCGCTCGTGGAGCAGCTCGCGGCGGGCGCGCGCCTGGTGATTCCCGTCGGCCCGCCGTACGGGCATCAGGAGCTTTTGGTGATCGAGAAAGACGCCGATGGGTCGATCCGCACCCGCGACCTTCTTGGCGTCGCATTCGTTCCCCTGACGCGACCCCGCCCCAGCGACGGTTGAGAACGGGGACGCACGGAGAAAGACCAGGCTCGGCGCATCGACAGAATCCAGCGGGCTGACAGGCGTGTAGTGGCGCGCTCGTGTGCAGACCGGGAGCGCCGCGCGGGTGGCGTTGCGCCTTCCACAATCGCCCTAGCGCCGAAGGCCGCGAGAACCGCAGATCGCGTCCAGATCCTCGCCGAGTCTGCTTTCAGCCAATCCCGTAGCGACGGCTTATCGCCAGCGGAACCTGTCCGACAGCGACCCGGCGCAACAGAGGTGGAAGGCAAACCCGGTGGCTGACCCATCGGCAAGCTCGCCGCAATCGGGGTTGCTCCTGTACTTGGCTGCGAAGGACGGGAGCTCGATGCCGGAGAGAAGATGCAGAAGCGAATACCGCTCGGCTTCGCATAGCAGAGACCCATCCGCTTCGATTCGGCGGAATTGGGAAGAGCCGGTATTCGGCTGCCATCGCCGGGGCGCAGCAACCGGTTCAACCGATCCGGCACCCTCGTCGCCGTAATCTGTCCCCGCGGCCGGACGTTGGCTCTCAATGCGTAGATCCGCTTCGTAATCCGACGCTTGGCCACCGCTGGGGCCATCCGTTGGATTGCCGACCAACCGAACGTCTCCCCGGGGACGGGCACCATCGGTGGACTCTTGACCATCGTCGGTTGTGCCCGGTCCTATTCGAGCCGGCTGCCTGTCAGTCACATCGAGGGACAACGCCGTCGACGGCGGTACGGAAGTCGACGCCACCTCATCCGGCAAGCGGGCATTGAGCGGCAATGTCCCGTCCACGGTCCCCGGAACCCTGAGGTCGTTTCCTGGCCCATTGATCAGAAGCCATTGAGCGATCGCCTCCTCGACCAGCGGATACCAATCATTGTCCACCTGGTTCAAGGTGCCGGTAAACCCGATGTCCTGCTCGGGCCAGAAGTACATGAAGGAATTGCCCCACCCGTCGTGACCCCATAGCTGGCCTCGGCCGGCGCCCAGATTCACCCGGAACAGTCCCAGCCCGTACGCGACCCCGGCCGCACCGGTATCGGTCCAGGTCTTCATCAAGTCCAGTGTCTGCGATCGTTCGAACAGGCGTCCCTGGAACAGTCCCCGCAGGAATCTCTGCAGATCCGCATTGCTGCTGACCAGCCCGCCTCCCGCCCAATCGGCGCTCTGGCGCGGTTGCGCGTACAGGTCTTGCGTAAACTCGAAACGATGTGATTCCTGGCGTAGAGAGGCCGCTGGCTCATGGTAGGCAAGATAAGTCTCGGACATGCCGAGTGGCCCCAGGATTCGCTGTCGGAACACCTCCTCCAGCGGTTGACCGGTCACTGCTTCCACGATCATTCCCAGCAGCACATAGTTGGTGTCCGCGTAGTGCCAGGTCGCCGAGGGAATGCCGATCGGCGTCATGGCCTTCGCGTACGCCACGAGCTCGTCGGGGTACCAGACACGGTTAGGATCGGCGTCGAACGCCTGAATGAAGTCCGGCGAGGACCAGTAGTCCGGCAATCCGGAAACCTGCTGCAGCAGCTCACCGACCTGGATCTCGGGGCCATAGTCAACGCCGCCGACGACGAGCAGATTCTCGACGACGGACGCGGGAAGCAAAGTCCCGATTGGCGTCGACAGCTTCACCGGGCTGGCGTTGTCCTCGTGCATCTGCAGGATCACGGTGGCCGTGAAGGTCTTTGTGATGCTGGCGATCTCGAATGTATCGAGCGTTGTGATCGGACTCGGTCCGACGTTCTCCGCCCACCCCGAAGCGCCCTGCCACAAGATCCCCGAGCCATCCTGCAGCGTGACGCCGGACTCGTCCTGCAACACCACGCCCGACTCGCCCAGCTGCACGCGCATGACGCCGCCGCCATAGCCGCCATTGGCGGCAACCCGCTGATCGAGCGCCGCCTGCAAATCGAGCAAGAAGGCATCCGCGGCGGCTGTCTGCGGGGGCACGGAAACGGCCGCTGCGGCAAGCAGCGCGGACGTGAGCAGTTTGTGCATAACCCTTCTTCCCTACCTGCAAAAAGTTCGCGTCGAGTGAATCGGCATCCGAACCCGCGATTGGTCGGGGTCTGGGTCAGGGACCGCGGTCGCCTCCCACGGCACGGGGCGTGCGGTGCGTGCCGTACGCGACGCGCCCGGAAGGCGCGTCACCTCGCCCAAAGCCAGGTTAGCGCAGCGGGGTATCGCCTTCTCTCTCGATTACGCAGCCATGGGCCAAGCGGTAGACATAGGTCTTGCCGGATTCGATTTGCACCGGCTCCGAGCAGTTGTAGACGCCGAGAACGTACTCGAACTCGTAGTCGCCCGCCGGAATCTCGAAGCCGCGACTGTCACCCGGATGCAGTTGCGTAACCGGGCGCCCGTCGACCGCGAACAGCATTGGAAACAGGCTGTCGCGAGATGCCGGTTCCCGGTAGACGGTGACCTGGGCAGGCGGTTCGTCGGATTCGGGTTTCTCGGGCGTTGCGCATCCGGCCAAGAAGATCAAGGCGGGGAAGAACCAGACAGCTTTCATGCGAAGGTCTCCGGACCCAAGGTCAGCTAGCAACGATCTCACGGTTTGCGCCCTGTGCGCCCCGGGGCGCGGCAAGCGCCGCCCAACACCACCTGGAGGAAACCGCTCGACCCGATTTCCAGGTTTCGAACAGGCGACGCTTGACCGCCCCGCATTCGCAACAACCCCTCACAGGTGCCGGCAGTAGGTCTCCCGTACCCTCAGCGCCGCTATGAGGGCGAGCAGGGCGAATCCGAATGACAGCCACAACCCGTTGCGATAGTCGCCCTGCGAGTAGATGCGTACGCCGTCCCGCAGGCTGCCGTCCCAAGAAAGATCCAACACCCAGCCGAAGGCGGGCTGCATGACGGCGGCGCCGAGAAAAAGTCCGGTATTGACCAGCGCGATGGCCATGCCGGAGACGCTGGCGGGCAGGCACTCCTTGGCCGCGGCATAGGTGACCACGAAGCCGCCAGCCGCGAGTCCAAGGATCGTATAGAGCAGGAAACCGCTCCACCCGTCCCCCCACGGCAGCAGGATCAGCCCCAGCCAGGCCAGGCAAGAGAGGGCTGCGCCACCGGCGATGACCGGCCGCCTTCGACCGATGCGATCCGAGATCCAGCCGGCCTTGAAGGAGCCGATGGCGAAACCCGCGAGGGCTGCGGTGGTGTAGAGGGATGCCCCGGTGCGATCGAGACCGTAGAGATCCCGCATCAGGGGCACGCCCCATAACCCCGCGAACGCGAACAGGCTACCCGTAACGCCGAAATTGACCCAGAACCCGGGCCAGACGTCGCGTCGGCGCAGCACGTCCTGCAAGTCGCGGACCCAGTGCTGCTCACGCCGCGGGTGAGCGCTGAGCCCCTCCTGCTCGCGAACCGAAGGGAAACCCGCATCCTCCGGCCGGTTGCGGACCAGCAGCAAGGTGAGTCCGGCCAGCGCGAGGGAGGCGATGCCGGCGCCGATGAACACCTGCCGCCAAGACACCCCGGTGAGCAGCAGCGCCAGCGGACCGGCCGCGAGAATCGAGCCCAGGTTTCCGATCAGCAGGGTGAGCCCGCTGATGCGCCCGTACTGGCGCTCCGAGAACCAGACGGCATTGCTCTTCATGAGGCCGACGAACACCACCGACACGCCCAGCCCGACCAGGAACCGCCCCCAACTCGCCGACGCGAAATCATCCGCAAGGCCGAACAGTATCGACCCTGCGCCCGCCACCAGTCCGCCTGCGGCGACGCTCACCCGGGGACCGAGGGTATCGGCGAGGACACCCGAGGGGATCTGCATGGCCGTGTAGATGTAGTAATAAGTCGCGGCCAGGGACCCGAGGGCAGCTCCCGTGGTACCGAAGGCCTCCATCAGGTCCGCCGAGACGACACCCGGGGCCATGCGGTGGAAGTAGACCATGATGTAGGAGCCCACCAGCAGCCAGAATACGGTCCAGCGGGCACGAACGAAGCGGGCGTGGTCGATGGCGGGGAGAGTCATGGGCGGAGGCGAGACGCTGGCCGACTTGGCATACGGGGGGCGCGGGCTGCTCGGGGCGCGATCAGCGGCGACGGCCGATCGGAGCGCGAACCCGCGGAGAACGGGGCTTTCGATCACGGACCTCAGAACTGCCTGGCAGAATGGCGAACATCGCGGTGCTGTCTCCTGGACTCCAGGTGCTCACTCGGCGCGGACCTGCAGGTGCCCATCTTGCTCGTCGCCGGCCTCCGCCGCAACGACGCGGCGTCCGAGCAGCAGTGCGATCTCCGCCGCCAGATCCGCGGCAACCCGAGTCAGCTCCACCGGCCCGTTGCGCTCCGCGATCTGGGTCACGGCAAGGCCCGGGTACCCGCAGGGGTTGATGCGGGTGAAGGGCTCCAGATCCATGTCGACGTTCAACGCCAGGCCGTGGAAGCTGCAGCCCCTTCGCACCCGCAATCCAAGCGAGGCGATCTTGGCGCCCTCGACGTAAACGCCCGGGGCATCGGAACGGGGACTGGACGCGATGCCGTAGCCGGCGAGCAGCGCGACCACGGCCTGCTCCAAAAGATGCACCAGGTGCTTGATGCCGAGGCCGGCGGCGCGCAGATCCAGCAACAGATAGGCGACGAGCTGTCCGGGCCCGTGAAAGGTGACCTGACCGCCGCGGTCCACCTTGATCACCGGAATCTCTCCCGCGTCCAGTATGTGCTCCACCCGACCCGCCTGCCCCAGGGTAAAGACGGCGGGATGCTCCAGCAGCCAGAGCTCGTCGGGGGTGCCCGCAACACGCTGGTCGGTGAAGGCCTGCATGGCCCGCCAGACGCGGACGTAGTCGCGCGTGCCAAGGTGCCGAACGACCAGGATCTGCTGGCGGCGGCTCACATGGCCCAGACCACGCGCTGATGCGCGCTCAGCTCACGATAGATGGCATCCAGCTGTTCCTTGCCGGTGGCCTGGATGGTCACGGTGACCGATAGCCACTTGCCGCCGCGGCTCTCGCGCACCCGGACCAACTCCTCATCGAGATCCGGGGCGTGGCGGCGCACGATCTCCACCACCAGGGCCTGGAAGGTATCGTCCGCCCTGCCCATGGCCTTGATGGGAAACCGGCAGGGGAACTCGATGAGGGTTTCCGGAGCGTCAGGCATGGCCCGCGCGCAGACGCGCCTTGTAGTCCTGAAACAGACCGTCCATCCGCCGCCACAGCGGCCCGGGCCGTCCTGCGCCCACGGGTTCTCCGTCGAGGCGCGTCACCGGAGCCACCTCGCGGCTCGAGCTCGTGATCCACACCTCCTCCGCGCCGGCGAGCTCGTCGCGCGTGATCTCGCGCTCGTTGCAGGGAATGCCCGCTTCCCGCGCCAGATCCACGACCAGGTCGCGGGTGATGCCCGGCAACAGCAGGTTGCCCTTCGGCGGCGTGGCCAGCTCGCCGCCCAACACGGCGAACAAGTTGGAAATGGAGCCCTCGATCGCGTAACCGTCGCGAATCAGGATCGACTCCTCGACGCCCGCATCATCCGCGGCCTGACGCAGCAGCACGTTGCTGAGCAGGGCGATGGCCTTGATGTCGCAGCGCAGCCAGCGAAAGTCGTCGAGCGTGATGGCCGCAATGCCCTTGGCCGCGATGTCCGGGTGGCGCGCCTTGGCGTCCCAGGCCATGACGAACACCGTCGGCCGCGGGCTCGCGGGAAACAGGTGGTTGCGCGTGGGGTCCGCCCCCCTGGTCACCTGGAGGTAGACGAGCTGATCCGGACCCTCCGCGCCGCCGGCCAGGTGTTCGAATATCGAGCCCCATTCGTCGCGCGGCAGGGGGTTTTCCATGCGGATGGCGGACAGGCTGTTGTCCAGCCGGTCCAGATGCTCGGCAAGCCGGAAGGCGCGCCCGCCATAAACCGGGATCACCTCGTAAACCCCGTCTCCGAACAGGAAACCGCGGTCCATTACGGGCACCTTGGCCTGCGCCAGAGGCATGTACTCGCCGTTGAGGTAGACCTCCCTCATGGTCAGAACCATTGCAGCACGCTATCGCGGGCGAGTTCCCACAAGCCGCCCTCCGCGACGTCCTGCAGGGCCACCAGGGGGGCACGCAGCACCTCCTTGTCGTCCAGGTTGACGATGATGCTCCCCACGGCGGTGCCGCGCGCGACCGGTGCGGAGATGTCGGCGTTCTTCTCGATGCGCGCGGACAGCTTGCTGTACTGCCGGCGCGGAATGGTGACGTAGACGTCCTCCGCCGGGCCGACTGGCAGATCCGTGATTTCTCCCTTCCAGACGCGCAGGGTCTCCACCGCCTCGCCGCCCGGGTAGAGCTTGTGGCTCTCGTAGAAGCGGAAGCCGTAATTGAGCAGGGCCAGGCTCGCCTCCGCTCGCGCCTTGGGCCCGGTCGAGCCGAGGACCACCGAGGTGAGGCGCATGTCGTCGCGCTTGGACGAGGCGACCAGACAGTAGCCTGCGGCCTCGGTGTGTCCGGTCTTCACCCCGTCCACGGACTCGTCCTGATACAGGAGCATATTGCGGTTGCCCTGCTTGATGCCGTTGTAGACGAACTCCCGCTCCGAGTACCAGGCGTAGAGCTCCGGAAACTCCCGGATGGTTGCCGCCGTCACCAGCGCCATGTCGCGCGCGGTGGTGTAGTGCTCGGGATGCGGGAGGCCATCCGCGTTCATGAAGTGGCTGTTCGTCATCCCGAGACGCTGCGCGTGGGTGTTCATCAGCTCCGCGAAGGTGCCCTCGCTGCCCGCGATGTGCTCGGCGAGCGCCACGCTGGCGTCATTGCCCGACTGAATGATCATCCCCTTGAGCAGATCTTTCACAGACACGCGCGTGCCCACCTCGACGAACATCTTGGAGCCGCCGGTGCGCCACGCCTTCTCGCTGATCAGGACCTCGTCCTCCAGCTTCAGGTTGCCCCGCTCCAACTCGCGGAAGATCACGTAGGCCGACATGATCTTGGTCAGGCTGGCGGGCTCCAATCGCTCATCGGCGTTGGATTCCGCGAGAATCGTCCCGCTGTTGTTGTCCATCAGCAGGTAGCTCTTGGCCTGGATCTGCGGCGGGTCTGGAATGGGGACTTGATCCGATGCGGGTGCCGGGGCTGGCGTCTCTTCCCCGTGCACGCCGACCAACGGCAAGAAGGAAAACAGCAGAATCAGCATCTTGATTGGGAGATTCATGGGTGCCACTTGAACAGATTGGAGGTGGGGCCAAGGACCACTGGACGCACCGATTCGGCGCGCCATTCTAACCCCAAGCCCCTGGTTTGACATTAGCTCGACCCGCAACCGGCTACCGTCGGCGCCTGTCCGCGGCATCCCGCGCGGAGGCGGACACGGGCGTCAGGCCAATGTCATTCCAGCACGACGTGGGAGTCCTTGAGTCCGAGTGAGGCAACGATCTGCGAAACCTTGTTCACCTTCTGGCGCGAATCGAACGGCCCGACGCGGACCTTATAGAGCGCCGCGTCACCACCGGCGCGCACCTGAACCTGTTCCGCGAGCTGGGCCACGAGCTGCTGTCGCAACTGCTCGGCATTGGTGCGGTTTCCGAACGCGCCGACCTGGAGATAGAGGGAGGAGCCTTGAGTGCCGGCGGGTCCAGGCGCCGGACGTTCCGCCGCAGCGATCTTGGACGCGGACGCGCTGCCAGCCACTGGATCCGGGATAGCGGAGCGGGCGGACGGCGGCGTCGCATGCGCGGGTTCCTTGCTCTCGGCCACCCGTATCGGCTTCGCGTATCCGGGACCGGGCTCAGGTCTCGCGGTCTCGGTCGCCGCGGTAGCCAGCGGCGAGGCAGCGGCCCCGGCCTCCTGCTTCGGCGCCCCGCTCTCTGCGATCGTCTCCCCGCGACCGGGCCGAGTCTCGTCCCGCCCGGCGCGCTCGGCAACCGCAAACAGGTTCTCATCACCGCCGCCGGAGGTTGGCTTACGGGGATCGATCGCACGCACCTCGACCACGGCCGTACCCTTACTGACCACACCGAGCTTACGCGCGGCGGTATAGGAAAGGTCGATCACCCGGTCGCCGTGAAAGGGCCCGCGGTCGTTGATCCTGACCACGGCCGTGCGGCCGTTCTCCAGGTTGGTCACCTTGGCGTAGGTAGGCAAGGGTAGGCTTTTGTGCGCGGCGGTCATGGCGTACATGTCGTAGCGCTCACCGCTGCTGGTCCTGCGGCCGTGGAACTTCTTTCCGTACCAGGAGGCGACGCCGCGTTCCACGTGGCCGGCGCTGCTGGTCTTGGTCTTGTACCGCTTGCCGAAGACGACATAGGAGTCGGGGTTGCCGTACTTGCTCCTGGGCTCGACCTTGGGCAAGGCATCCGGGGCGTCGGTGAACTCCGACCAATCTCCGGGCCCGTCCTTGCCACCCGACCCGGCGCAGCCTGACAGCAGGACGATCAGCCCGCCGAGCAGGAGCAGGCGACACGGGCCTGAAAAAACCATCCGCGAGCCGAACTGTTGGTTGCCGTCTGTCATCGTTCCCCCCCCCCGGCCATTCTCAGGATCAATTGGCGGCGGCCGTTTTTCCGGCTTCAGTCTCGTAGCGAGCCTTGATCTCCTGGCTCAGCTGGTAGACCGCCATGGCATACAGGTTGCTGTGGTTGTAACGGGTAATCACGTAGAAGTTCTCGAGCCCCAACCAGTACTCGTCCTGCCGCCCGTCCAGGCGGATCAAGGTCGCCTTGGCCGACGGGTCGGGCGCATCCTGGGGGAGCGCGCCCTTGGCGGCAAGGTCAGCGACGCGCAACTCGGGCTTAACCGGCTTCTTCTCGGCGACTGGCACGCCTGGCGGGACCCCGTTGCGAAGCTCCGCGCGCACCGCTACCGGCTCACCCGCTCTCCACCCATGACGCTTGAAGTAGCTGGCAACGCTGCCAATCACGTCGGCGCGGCTTTCCCACAGATCACGCCGGCCGTCGCCGTCGAAGTCGACCGCGTAGGCGCGATAGCTAGAAGGGATGAACTGGGGCATGCCCACTGCCCCGGCGTAGGAGCCGGTCACCCCGGTGGCGTCGATCGTCTCCTCGCGGCTCAGGAGCAGGAAGTGCTCTAGCTCCTTGCGGAAGAAATCCGCCCGCTCCGGATAGGAAAAGCCAAGGGTGGTCAGCGCGTCGATGACCCGGTGTCGGCCCAGGTTGCCGCCATAATTGGTCTCGACGCCGATGATCGCCGTGATGATGTCCGGCGGCACACCGTATGTGGCGCTCGCACGCGCCAGGGCCTGCGCGTTTTCCCGCCAGAATCGGACACCGCCGGCGATCCGCTGGTCCGTCACGAAGATGGCGCGGTACTGATGCCAGGGCTTGGCCTCCCAGGGTCGGCGCATGGCGTCGATGATCTCCTGGCGATAGCGGGCCTTCTCCATGAGGACGGCGATGTCCGTCTCCTCGAGGCCGTGCTTACGGGCCATTTCCGCCGTGAACCGCTCTGCGCCGGCGCGATAGCTCGCGGGCTCAACCGCCAGCGCAACGCCGAGCCAGGAAATCAGAAAAGCGCCAAGAAAAACCGGCAACATTCGCATCAGCCGTTCTCCGGCTTTATCACGCATCTTAGTAGTTACTTGCGGAATGCTACGAAACTTTCTATGCACGAAGCAATTTTCTGTGCGTGCGAATGGACATGATAACCCCAAAGCCAGCCATGATGGTCACCAGGGAGGTGCCTCCGTAGCTGACCATCGGCAGGGGCACCCCCACCACGGGCAACAAACCCGTGACCATGCCCGTGTTGACAAAGAGGTACACGAAGAAGACCAGCGTCAGACCGCCCGCGAGCAGCCTGCCATAGGTATCCTGGGCCTGGGTGGCAATGTAGAGGCCGCGCATGATGATGAAGAGGTAAATCCCGAGCAGCAGCAGGATGCCGAACAATCCCAGCTCCTCGCCGATGACCGCGAAGATGAAATCCGTGGAGCGTTCCGGCAGAAACTCCAGGTGCGACTGGGTTCCGTTGAGCCACCCCTTGCCGTACAGCCCGCCGGAGCCGATGGCAATGCGCGACTGAATGATGTGGTAGCCGGCACCGAGCGGATCGTTCTCCGGATTGAGGAAGGTGAGCACCCGTTGGCGCTGGTAGGGGAGCATGAGGTACCAGAGCGCGGGCATCAGCGCACCGGCGCTTACGCCCAGGAAGGCGATGAGACGCCAGGACAGGCCCGCGAGAAAGAGCACCATCGCGCCGGCGCTCGCGACCAACAGCGCCGTACCAAGATCCGGCTGCCGCGCGATCAGCACCACTGGGATGCAGGTGAAGACCGCCGCGGCCAACACCCGTAGCATGCTCGGAGGAAGCGGTCGTTCCGCGAGATGCCAGGCCAGCATCATCGGCACCGCGACCTTGAGGATCTCGGAGGGCTGGAACCGAACCACGCCGAGGTCCAGCCAGCGCTGCGCCCCCTTGCCGATCTCACCGATCGCCAGCACCCCGACGAGCATGACGACGCCCAGCAGGTAGAGCAGAGGCGACCAGCGGCGCAACTCCGGCGGCGGGATCTGGGCGACCGCGACCATGACCGCGAAGGCGATGCCGAGACGGATCATCTGCGCCTCCATCTTGGACGGGTCCTGATCGCTGGCGCTGTAGAGGACCATCAGCCCGTAGCCGCATAGGGACAGAAGCCCGACCAGCAACGGCAGATCCAGATGCAGCCGCGCAAGCAGCCCGACCTGGATCGCCGCCGGCGGGGTATCGAGCCCGGAGGTGTAGGACCTATCCGCCATCGTCGGCCTCTTTGTTGACCATGAGGGTCGGTCCGACCAGATAGGCGTCCATCACCTCGCGCGCGATGGGCGCGGCCACCGAGCCGCCATGCCCGCCGTTCTCCACGATCACAGCCACTGCGATCCGGGGCTCGTCCACGGGTGCGAAGGCGACGAACAGGGCGTGGTCCCGCATGCGCTCATGGACCTCAGACTCCTTGTAGCGCTCCTTCTGCCCCACGGTGAAGACCTGGGCGGTGCCGGTCTTGCCCGCGATCCTGTAAGCGTCCGTGCGAATGCGCTTGGCGGTTCCGCGTTCCCCCTCCACCACCTCGATCATGGCATCGATCACGCTGTCGATGTGCCCCGGCGACAGCTGCAGCTGTCGTGTAATCGCCGGCACCGGCTCCATGGTCGGCGATCCAGGTATCTGGGAGGCCCGGGCCACCCGCGGCTGCATGTAGCGTCCCCGGGCCGCGAGCGTAGCGGTTGCGCTCGCCAGCTGCAGCGGCGTGGCCAGGAACGAGCCCTGGCCGATGCCCACGATCAGGGTCTCACCCGGGAACCAGGGCTGGTTGCGCGCGCGCCTCTTCCACTCCCGCGAGGGCAGCAAGCCCCCGAGCTCGCCCGAGATATCGATGCCGGTGCGCTCGCCGAAACCGAAGCCCCCGAGGAAGCCGTTCAAGCGGTCGATCCCCATGTCGTGGGCGAGGTCGTAGAAGTAGACGTCGCACGACTCGACGATGGCCTTGCGCAGGGCCACGCTGCCGTGACCCCAGCGCTTCCAGTCGCGGTACTTGTGGCTGTGCCCGGGCAGCTGGTAGAAGCCGGGACAGTACTTCCCCGAGCTCGAGCCGACGACGCCGGTCTCCAACCCCCCCAGCCCCACGAAGGGCTTCACCGTGGAGCCCGGCGGGTACTGGCCGCGCACGGCGCGATTGAACAGAGGCGTGTCGGGAGAGTCGCGGAGCGCGCCGTACTCCTGCGAGCCGATGCCCTCGACGAATGGATTGGGGTCGAAGCTCGGCCGGCTCACCATGGCGAGCACGCCGCCGCTGCGCGGATCGATGGCCACCACCGCGCCGCGATTATCCCCCAGCGCCAAGGCGGCCTGCTGCTGCAGCTTGACGTCCAGAAAGAGCCTGAGGTCACGGCCCGGGACGGGGGGCTGGCTCTCGAGCACCCGCGACACGCGCCCCTTGGCATTCACCTCGACCTGTTGGTGACCGACGTGGCCGTGCAGAAGCTCCTCGTGGGCCTTCTCTACACCGCCCTTGCCGATGTAGTTCGTGCCGGCGTAGTCGGAGGCGTCGATGCGCTTGATCTCCTCCTCGTTGATCCGCCCGACGTAGCCCAGCACGTGGGCGGTGTGCTCACCCAGGGGATAGGAACGCAACAAGGCGGCACCGATGTCCACGCCCGGAAAGCGGTGACTGTTCACCGCGACCCGGGCCACCTCCTCCTGGTTGAGGTTGGTGCGAATGGGCACGCCCTCGAAGCGCCTGCGCTGCTTGCGCAGGCGCTCGAAGCGCTGGCGGTCCACCTCCTCGATACGGACGATCTTCGCGAGCTCGGCGATGGTCGCATCCAGGTCCTCCACCTTCTCCAGGGTGATGTCCAGGGAGTAGGAGGGATAGTTCTCGGCAAGCAGGATGCCGTTCGCGTCGTAGATGAGCCCGCGCGTGGGGGGAAGCGGCTCGATCTTGACCCGGTTGTCCTGGGACAAGGTCGAAAAGTGCTCGTGGCTCTCGATCTGCAGATACGCCAGCTTGGCGACCACCGCGAGCAGGGCCGCGATCACCAATGTACCCGCGATCGCCGCCCGCCCCGAGAACAGTCGATGCTCGCCCCGATGGTCCTTGAACGTCGACTCGACCATTGCACCCCTAGGTCACGGCGAAACGCCGACGGACGTCGCGCAGCACAACGAACATCCAGGGCCAAAGCAGCATGCCGACGAAGGTGGGTGCCCAATACCAGAGGGTTGGCGTGGGCTGCTCGGTGGCGCCGATCACCCACAGGGCGAGCAACCGCTCCACCAGCAGCAGCACCCAGACGGAAACCGACTGCTGCCACAGGGGATAGACACGAATACGCTGGTGCAGCTCCACCGCAAGCCAGGCCACCACCGACAGGCTCAAGGCATGCTGACCGAGCACTGTGCCCACGGTGACGTCCATCACCAGCCCGGTCAACCAGGCCGAGAGGACGCCCACGCGCGATGGCAGGGCCAGCGACCAGTAGATAACGGTCATGGCCACCCACTGGGGGCGAAAGTCCTGCCCCCAGTCGGGCATGGGCAGAATGGTGAGGAACAGCGCAACCGCGAGGCTGGCCACGATCACCCAGGTGCGCTGTGCCGGTGCGTCGGTCATGGCTTGCCCTCCGGGGCGCCGCCGTCAGTCAAGGCCTCTTGGAGCAGCGAGGTCGGCAAGGTCCAGACCAACAGAACCTCGCGGCTGCGATCGAGCCGGGCGGCGGGCGACGCGACCACGGTGGCGAAGGGCTTGCCCGGCTCGCGCCGCACCTCGGCGACCCTTGCCACCGGATAGCCCGGGGGAAAGTGTCCACCCAGGCCGGAGGTGACCAACAGATCTCCCTCCCGGACGTCCGCGTTCTTCGGCAGATGGGGAAGCTCGAGCCGGTCGATCAGGCCGGTGCCCGAGGCCACCGTGCGCAGACCATTGCGATTGATCTGTACCGGCAGGGAATGGGCGGCGTCGGTGATCAGGAGCACGGTCGACGAGAGCGGGTCGGCCCGGACCACCTGTCCCATCACCGCGTTCGCGTCCAGCACCGGCTGACCGACGAAAACGCCGGACGTGGTCCCCTTGTTGACCAACACCTGCTGTCGGTACGGATCCAGGTCCACCGACAGCAGCTCCGCAATCAGCACCCGGTCGCCGATCTTGAACGACGAGCCCAGGAGGTCGCGCAGCCGCATGTTCTCGGCCTCGAGGGCCTCGAACTGTTGCAGCCTACCCTTCAGCACGAGGTTCTCGTGCCGCAGGGCTGCGTTGGCCTGACGCAGCTCCTCCTCCTTCGCCAAGCGCCCCGTGACCAGGCGCCCCAGGGCATCAGGCAGACTGGCGACATAATGCAGGGGGTAGACGACGACGGACAGGGCGGAGCGCAGCGTGTCCAAGTGCCCGTGGCGGTGATCCGCGACGATCAGACCGATGGACAACACCACGGCGAACAGCGCGCGGAAAACCGGTGAGGAGCCTTGGACGAACAGGGGTTTGATGGTCTTCTACCTCTGCAGGAGGGCCGAGGACCGACCTGGGCCAACCCCCGACGACCCGGATTCATCACTCCGTCGCAAACAGGTCCAACCCGCGCTCGTCAATCATCTCCAGGGCTCGGCCGCCGCCGCGTGCGACGCAGGTCAGGGGATCTTCCGCGACCAAGACGGGCAGTCCGGTCTCTTCCTCGAGCAGCCGATCGATGTCCCGCAGCAGGGCGCCGCCGCCGGTGAGCACGATGCCCCGCTCCGCCACATCCGCACCCAGTTCCGGTGGCGTCTGCTCCAAGGCGATCTTCACCGCCCCGGTGATGCCGGACAGGGGTTCCTGCAGGGCCTCCAGGATCTCGTTGCTGTTGAGGGTGAAGCTGCGCGGAATGCCCTCGGCCAGATTGCGCCCCTTGACCTCGATCTCGAGCACCTCGGTGCCCGGGTAGGCCGAACCGATACTGTGCTTGATGCGCTCGGCGGTCGCTTCACCGATCAGGGTGCCGTAGTTGCGGCGCACGTAGTTGATGATGGCGTCGTCGAAACGGTCGCCGCCGATACGCACCGAGTTGGAGTAGACGATGCCGTTCAGGGAGATGACCGCCACCTCCGAGGTGCCGCCGCCGATGTCCAGCACCATGGAGCCCCGCGCCTCGTCGACCGGGAGGCCGGCGCCGATGGCCGCCGCCATGGGCTCCTCGATCAAGTAGACCTCGCGCGCGCCGGCGCCGGCCGCGGATTCCTTGATGGCGCGCCGCTCCACCTGGGTCGAGCCGCAGGGCACGCAGATCAATACCCGCGGGCTGGGCCGGATGATTCGGCTCTCGTGGACCTTGTGGATGAAATACTGGAGCATCTTCTCGGTGACCGTGAAGTCGGCGATGACACCGTCCTTCAGGGGCCGGATGGCGGTAATGTTCTGGGGCGTGCGGCCCAGCATCTTCTTGGCCTCGGCGCCGACCGCGGCCACCGACTTGGGTCCCCCCGCCCGATCCTGGCGGATGGCCACCACGGATGGCTCGTTGAGCACGATGCCCTGGCCGCGGGCATAGATGAGCGTGTTGGCGGTTCCAAGATCGATCGAAAGATCGTTGGAAAACATCCCTCGAATGCGTCGGAGAAACATCAAGCAGCCACCCTGGGAAAAACATACTCGGCGCCGCGGCCGGGTCTCGACTGGAAGCGAAACGACCCGTTCACGGCATGGTTACAGACTAAGGAACGCCAACGGCCCCGCGCCGGCTTCCAGTACACTGGCTTCAAGAAATTAAAGCTAGGCGATGGGGCCAAGGCCAGATGGTAGCCCGGTTCTTTCAGAAGCTACCGGAACCCGATGCCATCGGGCACACCCGCTCGCGGGCAGTCAAAGGCGGTAATCTAGCAATGCGACTGCCGATCGGCAAGGCAGATTCGCCCCTGCCCAACCCCCGGGGAGTTGACAGGCGCTTATGTCCTCCCGAGGCATTGTGCTATTTTCCGCTTCCGCAGGCGAAGCTCGTGCCAGGCGCCATGCGACCCCGCCGTGTGCTTGCGCCCGGTGGTTTGAGGGCCTTACCCTGGTCTTCCGCGTCTCCGCTCCCTCGCGGGGGTAATCGCGCGCCTCCCGCGCAGACTCACAACGGTAGTCGCCATGTCTCTGGATCGCTCAGACGTCGAAAAGATCGCCCACCTGGCCCGTCTCGCGCTGGCCGACGAGGAAAAGGACGGCTATGTCACCGACCTGTCCAACATCCTTTCCCTGGTCGAGCAGATGAACGCCGTCGGGACCGGAGGGGTGACGCCCATGGCACACCCGCTGCATACGACCCAGCGCCTGCGCAGCGACGAGCCGACCGAGCCCAACCAGCGCGAACGGTTCCAGCGCATTGCCCCCGCCACCGAGGAAGGGCTCTATCTGGTACCCAAGGTGATCGAGTAGGCCGCTGCGCGCCGCCAATCCCTCCCGAATCCGCCCGTCCTCAGGATCCTGTACCCATGCACCAGAAGACGATCGCCGAGCTCGCCACCGCTCTGCGCGGGGGCGAATTCACCAGCCAGGAGCTAACCCGGCACTACCTGGACCGCATCGGGCGCCTGGACCCGAGGCTCAACAGCTTCGTCACGGTCGCCGCCGACACCGCCCTGGAGGCCGCGGAGCGGGCCGACTCGCGACTGCGCGCGGGAGAGGCTCCGCCGCTCACCGGCATCCCCATCGCGCACAAGGACATCTTCTGCACCTACGGGCTGAGGACGACCTGCGGCTCGCGCATGCTCGACAACTTCGTCGCGCCCTACAGCGCGACCGTGGTGGAGCGCCTGGAGCGTGCGGGCGCCGTGGTGCTCGGCAAGACCAACATGGACGAGTTCGCCATGGGCTCCTCCAACGAGACCAGCTATTACGGCCCGGTCAAGAACCCCTGGGATACCAGCAAGGTGCCCGGGGGATCTTCCGGCGGCTCCGCGGCGGCGGTGGCCGCAGGCCTCTGTGCAGCGGCGACCGGCACCGACACCGGCGGCTCCATCCGTCAGCCCGCCGCGCTGTGCGGCATCACCGGGCTGAAACCCACCTACGGGCGCGTATCCCGCTGGGGCATGATCGCCTTCGCCTCCAGCCTGGACCAGGCCGGGCCCATGACCCGGAGCGCCGAGGACGCCGCCCTGCTGCTCGAGGCAATGGCGGGCTTCGATCCGCGGGACTCCACCAGCGCCGAAGAACCCGTGCCCGACTATGCGGCAGGACTGAGGGCGGACCTCGCGGGTATGCGCATCGGGCTACCCCGGGAATACTTCGGCGAGGGCCTGGATTCAGGCGTTGCCGACTCGGTTGCGGCAGCGGTGAAGGAATACGAGAAGCTCGGCTGCAAGGTCCGAGACATCAGCCTGCCCAACAGCCCGCTCTCGGTCCCGACCTACTACGTAGTGGCGCCGGCGGAGTGCTCATCGAACCTGGCCCGTTTCGACGGCGTCCGCTACGGTCACCGCTGCAAGGATCCCGCGGACCTCGAAGACCTCTACAAGCGCAGCCGCGCCGAGGGTTTCGGTCCTGAGGTCAAGCGCCGGATCATGATCGGCACCTATGTGCTGTCCGCCGGTTACTATGACGCCTACTACCTCAAGGCCCAGAGGCTCCGGCATCTGATCAGCGACGACTTCGCCCGCGCCTTCGAGCAGGTCGATGTCATTCTCGGTCCGACCAGCCCGACCACGGCATTCCCCTTGAGCGACAAGGTCGATGACCCGGTGGCGATGTACCTCAACGACATCTACACCATCGCCACCAACCTGGCCGGGCTGCCGGGTATGTCCATCCCCGTCGCCCCCGCCGGCGGCATGCCAGCGGGGCTGCAGATCATCGGCAACTATTTTCGGGAGGACCGCCTGCTCAACGTCGCCCACCGCCTCCAGGAGGCCACCGACTGGCATCGGGCGTCACCTCCGGGCTGCGAGTGAGCCGGCGCCGCTGATCCGGAAACGCGTTTGCGGCGAGGCACGTCCGGCGTTTCCGGTCGCGCCGCGCGGACACCCGGACCACAACAGGTTCGCTACGAAAGGTACAAGGTCAATGCAGTGGGAAACCGTCATCGGGCTGGAGATCCATACCCAGCTCGCGACCAGATCCAAGATCTTCTCGGGGGCGCCGACCGCGTTCGGGGCTGAGCCGAACACCCAGGCCTGCGCGATCGACCTCGGACTTCCCGGCGTGCTGCCGGTGCTCAACAAGCAAGCGGTGGTGCTGGCGGTGCGGTTCGGCAAGGCCATCGACGCCGAGATCGCCGAGCGCTCGGTATTCGCGCGCAAGAATTACTTCTACCCCGACCTGCCGAAGGGCTATCAGATCAGCCAGTACGAACTGCCCGTCGTGGGCAGGGGGCGGGTCGAGATCGTGCTCGACGACGGATCGCTCAAGGAGATCGGCGTGACCCGGGCCCACCTGGAGGAGGACGCCGGCAAGTCCCTGCACGAAGACTTCCACGGTCTCACCGGCATCGATCTCAACCGAGCTGGTACCCCGCTGCTCGAGATCGTCTCCGAGCCAGACATGCGCTCGCCGGCGGAGGCCGTTGCCTACGCCCGCAAGATCCACCAGATCGTACGCTGGATCGGGATCAGCGACGGCAACATGCAGGAGGGCTCGTTCCGCATGGACGCAAACGTCTCCGTGCGGCCCAGGGGCGAGGACAAGCTCGGCACCCGCACCGAGATCAAGAACATCAATTCCTTCCGTTTCCTGGAGCGCGCGCTCGCCTTCGAGATAGAGCGTCAGATCGACGTCATCGAATCCGGCCGCGCAGTGGTTCAGGAGACCCGGCTCTACGACGCCGAGCGCGACGAGACACGCTCTATGCGCACCAAGGAGGAGGCGA
>CAYNBI010000039.1:0-9427 GCA_964395315.1 uncultured Chromatiaceae bacterium
AGGAGTTCAGTCCTTCTCGCGCCGATACTCGCCCTCGATGACCCGCGGCCGCTCGGATCCGCCGCCGGTCTGAGCTTGATGCGGGATGACGCGCACGAATCGAGCGATCAGAAACCGGCGAAACGGCGGCACCAACAGGGCAAACCCGACGGCGTCGGTCAGAAACCCCGGAAGCAGCAGGAACAGGCCCGCAACCAGGATCAAGGCACCGTCCATCAGCTCAAGCGCCGGGACCTCGTCCCGTTCGGAGGCAGCGCGCACGCGCATGAGGACACCGAAGCCCTGCATCCTGACCAGAGCCGCGCCGATCAGGGCGGTGAGAATGCTCAAGCCGATTGTCCGCACCGCACCGATCTCAGAACCGACCTGGATCAGAAAATAGAGCTCTACGAGCGGAACACCGATGAATAGAAGGAGAAAAATCAGCAACTGACCGGTCTCAAGGTGGAAGTCTCAGATCTCGGGTTTCCATTGGATATGCGACTCGACTTGCCAAAACACCAGCGCAGCGAAGGCGCAGGCCGTTCCGCGACCTACCCGATCCGTATCGGTCAGGGCATCCGCGGGGGAGCCGCTAGACGGTCCGGCTGTCCATGTTTGCCGCGCCCGATCGACTGCCGCACCGACAAGCGATCCAGCCGCGGTGGAAACACGTATACAATCCGAGATGGCCTTTCCCCGGCAAACCGGCTTCCAGTAGTCTAACGTACCCCGCGTGATGCTGAATCGACTCGACCGTCCTTGCTCGCTGCCCGCCTGGGAGACGGCTCAATGAACCCGCAGGTCCTGCTCGTGCTCTGCACCTGCCCGGATCCGGATACGGCCGAACGGATCTCCGACGCCCTGGTGGTCGAGCGATTGGCCGCGTGCGTCAACCGTTTGCCTGGCTTGACCTCGGTCTACCTGTGGCAAGGCAAGGTGGAGCGAGATTCGGAGACGCTGCTCCTGATCAAGACCAGCGATGCCCGATTCGACGCGCTCAGCACCCGTCTACGGGAGCTGCATCCGTATGACTTGCCCGAGATCGTCGCCGTCCCGGCGGTTCGCGGCCTGCCCGAATATCTTCAGTGGGTGTGTTCATGTACAGACAACAACGCTTGATTCGTTTTTTCGCGCTGGCCCTGGCGCTGACCGCGGGCGCGAACCTGGCGGCAGAGGATGACTTCCTGCTGCCCGACCAGGCGTTCCGCATCTCCGGTCAGGCCGACGGGCCGGAGGCGGTGGTGGTCTCCTGGGACATTGCGGACGGCTACTACATGTACCGCAGCAAGTTCAAGTTCCGCAGCGAGACCGTGGGCATCGAGATCGGCAACCCGAAGACACCGCCAGCGGAAACCAAGACGGACGAGTTCTTCGGCGAGGTAGAGATCTATCGCGGCCGCGTCGATGTGCGCCTGCCCGTGAAGCGCGCCGCCGGGGCGGGTGACGTGCTGGCGCTGGAGACCACCTCGCAGGGCTGCGCCGACCAAGGGTTGTGTTATCCGCCGCACAAGCAGCAGATCCTGCTTGAGCTGCCGAACCTCGCGGGGGCCGCGCCGGAAGCGAAGCCTGATCCAAAGCCGGAGTCCCTTCCGGAACCCGACACCAGCGCCGAGCAGCCCGCCCTGGGCGCCTTGGCCGACCTCAGTCAGTCCCTCGGCCTGGGCGCCATGGACGACGACGTGCTGCAGCCGGAGGACGCATTCCGGCTCACCGCCGAGGTGGCCGCGCCGGACCGTCTGCAACTCACCTGGGACATCGCCGACGGCACCTATCTCTACGAGGAGAAGATTGCCGTCGCGCTGGAAGACGCGGAGAACGTCGCCCTCGGTGCCTTCCAGCTTCCCGAGGCCGAGATCAAGCAGGACACGGTGCGGCCAGACGGCACCATCGGTGATATCGCGGTCTATCACAACCGCATCGACCTGACGCTGCCCCTTCTGCGAGCCAGCACCGAGCCGACCTCCGTCACCCTGGTCGCCAAATACCAGGGGTGCGCCGAGCGCGGCATCTGCTATCCGCCGCAGACCCAACGGGTGAAGCTGGACCTGCCGGCGGCCCCGGCCGTCAGCGCGGTAGCCCTCGCCGCCGATAGCGGCGTCGATGCGACGACCGGCGGTCCGACGAACGCAGTGGACCCGCCGTCGCAGGAGCCCGTGTCCGAGACGGACCAGATCGCCGCGGCCCTCGCCGACGGTAACCTCTGGGCCGTGATCGGCCTCTTCTTCGGCTTCGGCCTGCTGCTCGCATTCACACCCTGCGTGTTCCCCATGATCCCGATCTTGTCCGGCATCATCGCCGGACAAGGGCCGGACATCACGACCCGTAGGGCGTTCGTGCTGTCGCTGGTCTATGTCCTCGCGATGGCCCTAACCTACACGGTCGCCGGGGTGCTGGCCGGGCTCTTCGGCGCGAATCTCCAGGCAGCCTTCCAGAATCCCTGGATCCTGAGCGTCTTCGCGCTGGTGTTCGTGGCGCTCGCGTTCTCCATGTTCGGCTTCTACGAGCTCCAGCTGCCCTCGAGCCTCCAGTCCAAGCTCGCCGAGATCAGCAATCGTCAGCAGGGCGGCACCCTCGCAGGGGTGGCCATTATGGGACTGCTCTCCGCGCTCATCGTCGGGCCGTGCGTGGCGCCACCCCTGGCGGGTGCCTTGATCTTCATCGGGCAGACCGGCGACTGGCTCCTCGGCGGCGCGTCCCTGTTCGCCCTCAGCCTGGGCATGGGCGCGCCGCTGATCGCGATCGGCACCTCGGCGGGCAAGCTACTGCCGCGGGCGGGCGCCTGGATGGACGCGGTGAAGGCAGTATTTGGCGTCGCCCTCCTGGCGGTGGCCATCGTACTGCTCGAGCGCATCATTCCCGCCGCGTTCGCCATGGTTCTCTGGGGCATGCTGATGATCTGCTCGGCCGTGTACATGGGTGCGCTGCAGGCCTTGCCCCCGGAGGCAAGCGGCTGGAGGAAGCTGTGGAAAGGCCTGGGGGCGGTGCTGATGGTGTATGGCACATTGATGCTGGTCGGCGCCGCGGCTGGCGGCAAGGATACGGTACAACCCCTGCGCGGATTGGCGGTGGGCGGCGGCGGAGCCGCCGAACAGCACGTCGCCTTCAAGCGTGTCAAGACGGTGGAGGACCTGGACCGCGAGCTCGCGTCCGCCGGCGCGGCCGGCAAGCCGGTGATGCTGGACTTCTACGCCGACTGGTGCGTGTCCTGCAAGGAGATGGAGCGCTACACCTTCTCCGACCCCGAGGTCATCAAGGAGATGGGGCGCTTCGTGTTGCTGCAGGCGGACGTCACCGCCAATGACGAGCAGGACCAGGCCCTGATGCAAGGCCGTTTCGGCATCCCGGGACCACCAGCCATGCTGTTCTTCGACCAGGCGGGCAACGAGCTCCGGGGTTATCGGCTCGTCGGCTTCAAGCCGGCGGGCGAGTTCGCGGAGCACCTGCGCAGGACGGTGCAATGACCACCGGCAAGGTCGTCCTGGTCACGGTGCTCGCCGGGGTCATCAGCGTGGGCCTCGCGATCTTCGGGCAACAGTGGCTGGGCGACGGCTCGGAGCTTCGGCTGCCGATCAGACTCAGCGGACCCGCCGACGATCGACTCGACCGCCTTCCGGATTTCAGCCTTCCCGACGTCTCTGGACAGGACGCGTCCAGTGGCGCCTGGACGGGTAAGGTCGTGGTCCTCAACTTCTGGGCCACCTGGTGTCCACCTTGCCTGCGCGAGATGCCCTTGTTCGCAGAGGCGCAGGAGCGCTATGCCGCGAGCGGCCTGCAGACGGTCGGGATCGCGATCGACGAGGCGGAAGACGTCAAGACCTTTCTCGCGGAGCATCCGGTCAATTACCCGATTCTGCTGGGAGACACGAATGCCATCGAGATGTCTCGCCGCCTGGGCAATCGGCTGCAGGGGCTGCCTTTCACGGTGATCTTCGACCGGGCTGGGAAACGGGTCCACGCGCAGGCCGGCGAGATAACCAGCGCCGCGCTTGACAAAAAGATCGCGCCGCTGCTTTCACGTTAAGCCCCATCCAGAACGACCGCAAATTCGCGGTCAACGCAAGCATAACTAGACAGCATCTCCCGTTATCTGGACAATTCAGCGGTAGTTTCCCCGCGCCCCGGCGCAAGCCTTCCCGGCGTCTCCGCCCTGACCAGATTTCGACTGATGGCATCCATTCTCGTGTTGAACGGCCCGAATCTGAACCTGCTCGGCACACGCGAGCCCGGGCTCTATGGCCGCGACACGCTGGAATCTATTCGGAACCGGCTGTCCGCGCAGGCAGAAGCCAAGGGGCACAGCCTCGAATTCATGCAGAGCAACGCCGAGCACGAGCTGATCGACAAGGTCCAGCGCGCCGGTGCCGAAGGCACCGAGTTCATCATCATCAACCCCGCCGCGTTCACCCACACCAGCGTCGGGCTGCGCGACGCGCTGCTGGGGGTTGCCATCCCGTTCATCGAGGTTCATCTCTCAAACGTCCATGCCCGCGAGCCGTTCCGAGCCCATTCCTATTTTTCGGACATCGCGGTAGGCGTCATCAGTGGCCTCGGCGCCATGGGCTATGAGCTCGCCCTGAGCGCCGCCACCGCGCGCCTCGAGGGACAGCCCAACAAACCTTAACGACAATCGAACATGGATATCCGCAAAGTAAAGAAACTCATCGAGCTGCTGGAGCAGTCCGACATCGCAGAGATCGAGATTCACGAGGGCGAGGAGTCGGTGCGCATCAGCCGCAATGGCCCGGCGCCCCAGCCCTTCGTCATGCCTGCGGCGATGACCCCTGGGTCCGCAGCCCAACCCGCGGCGATCGCGGCAAGCCATGCCGCCGCCGATGCCTCCGGAGTCGACGACGAGCCCGAGGCGAATCTGGTGCGCTCGCCCATGGTGGGGACCTTTTACCGCGCGCCCTCGCCCGGCAGTAAATCGTTCGTCGAGGAGGGCCACGGGGTCAAGGTGGGAGACACGCTTTGCATCATAGAGGCCATGAAGATCCTCAACCAGATCGAATCGGAGAAAGCGGGAACCGTCAAGCGGATACTGGTGGAGAACGGGCAACCGGTGGAATACAACCAGCCCCTGTTCGTGATCGAATAGGACGCTGCGATTCCCGCCGTCGCCGCGGCGCTCGCAACGGAGCCACCACGCCCACCCAGGTCCTTCTGCCATGATCGAAAAGATCCTCATCGCCAACCGGGGAGAGATCGCGCTGCGCATCCAGCGCGCCTGCCGCGAGCTCGGCATCAAGACAGTCGCCGTGCATTCGGAGGCCGACCGCGATCTGAAGCACGTCCTGCTCGCCGACGAGTCGGTGTGCATCGGTCCGGCGCAATCGCGCGACAGCTATCTTCAAATCCCCGCCATCATCAGCGCGGCGGAGGTCACGGACACGGTGGCCATACATCCGGGGTACGGCTTCCTGTCGGAGAACGCGGACTTTGCCGAGCGCGTCGAGCGCAGCGGTTTCATCTTCATCGGCCCGAGGCCGGACACCATCCGGCTCATGGGGGACAAGGTGTCGGCCATCCGCGCCATGAAGGAGGCCGGCGTCCCCTGTGTTCCAGGCTCGAACGGCCCTCTGGACGAAAGCAAGAAACGCACCCTGGAGCTGGCGCGCGAGATCGGCTATCCGGTCATCATCAAGGCGGCCGGCGGCGGCGGGGGACGCGGCATGCGGGTGGTGCATGCCGAGGCCACCCTGCTCAACGCGGTCTCTCTTACCAAGGCGGAGGCGGCCGCCGCTTTCGGCAACGACAGCGTCTACATGGAGAAGTACCTGGAGAACCCCCGCCACATCGAGTTCCAAATCCTGGCAGACCAGTACGGCAACGCGATCCACCTGGGCGAGCGGGACTGTTCCATGCAGCGGCGCCACCAGAAGGTGATCGAGGAGGCCCCGGCTCCCGGCATCACGGAGGAGCAGCGCAACCGCATCGGCGAGCGCTGCGCCGAGGCCTGCCGCCGCATCGGCTACCGGGGTGCCGGAACCTTCGAGTTCCTGTTCGAGAACGGGGAGTTCTACTTCATCGAGATGAACACCCGCATCCAGGTGGAGCACCCGGTCACCGAGATGATCACCGGCGTGGACATCGTCAAAGAACAGATCCGCATCGCCTCCGGGGACAGGCTGCGCTATTCGCAGGGCGACATCGAGCTGCGGGGACACGCCGTCGAGTGCCGCCTCAACGCCGAGCACCCGGAGACCTTCATCCCCAGCCCCGGCCGGATCAAGGAATTCCACGCGCCCGGGGGACCTGGGATTCGCATGGAAACCCATATCTACAGCGGCTACCTGGTCCCACCCTATTACGACTCGATGATCGGTAAGCTGATCGCCCACGGCGAGGACCGCGACTCGGCACTCGCGCGCATGTGCAGCGCGCTGCGCGAGACGGTCATCGACGGCATCCACACCAACATCCCGCTGCAACGCCAGATTCTCAAGGATGCCGCCTTCCAGGCCGGTGGTGCCAACATCCACTACCTGGAGAAAAAGCTGGGAATGTAGCCATGCCTTGGCTGCAGGCCATTTACACCACCGACCCAGAGCACGCGCCCCTGCTGGAGGCGGCGCTGGGGAGCGCGGGCGCCCTGGCGGTGACCCTGAGCGACGCGGGGGACGACCCGCAGCTTGAGCCTTCCCCCGGGGCCACGCCGCTCTGGAGCCAGGTCGAGGTCACGGCCCTTTTCACCGACGACGGCAATTCCCTGCAGCGCGCACACGAGCTCGCCACGACCCTCGCACCCTGGCTGGCATCCCTCCCCAGGTTCGAACGGCTCGCGGATCGAGCGTGGGAGCGGGTGTGGCTGGACGAGTTCGCCCCCGCGCGATACGGAGACAGGCTCTGGATCTGCCCCCGGGGGCAGGTCCCCGAGGCTGAGGGAGCCGTGGTGATCGAGCTCGACCCCGGACTGGCCTTCGGCACCGGACATCACCCGACCACCGCGCTCTGTCTGGAATGGCTGGATGCCACCGATCTCACCAAGGCGGCCGTGCTCGATTACGGCTGCGGCTCGGGCATCCTGGCCATCGCCGCGCTGCGGCTCGGCGCGGCTCGGGCGATTGCGGTGGATCATGACCCCCAGGCGCTGGAGGCTACCGAGCAGAACGCGCGTGAGAATGGGGTCGATGGACGCCTGCTGGCCTGCCCGCCGAGCGACCTACCCGAAACGGGGGTCGATGTCCTGCTCGCCAACATACTCGCCGGCCCCCTGATCCAGCTCGCACCCCGCCTGTCGCGGCTGGTTCGGCCGGCCGGCCGGCTGGTGCTCTCGGGAATCCTGCGTGAGCAGGCCGGTGAGGTCGCCGGTGCCTACCGGGACGCGTTCGCCCTGGACGAGCCCGTGTGCCGGGACGACTGGGTCCTTCTGGCCGGACGCCGCAATCCGTCTGACAGCTCGACCCGGGAGGCATCCGAGCCATGCCGCTGACCACGCGCTGCCGTCACTGCGGCCGGCTCTTCCCCATTTACGCGCAGCAACTCAAGGAGCGGCACGGCAAGACCAACTGCCCTCAGTGCGGGCGGCGCTTCAACGCCCTGGCGGGCCTTCTGGACGAGGTCGTTCCCGGAGCCAGTGGAGTCGACCGCGGCCGGGCGAGCGTGCGCAGGCGCAAGCCGGCCGCAAGCGCACCCGCGCCCTTGCTCAACCTCGACCGCACGCCCCGCCCGGGGCGCCGGGCAACCGGACTCTGGCTGACCGGCGTCCTGATGCTGGTGGTCGCCCTGGTCGCGCAGGCGGCGTGGTGGGAGCGCGGCCACTGGCTTGCGCAGCCCAGACTGCACGGCATCGCCGAGCATGTCTGCGCCCGTCTCGGCTGCCGGATCCCCCTGCCGCGACTGGCCGGGACCATCGAGATCCTTCAGCCCTACCTCGGCGAGCATCCGCAGAACCCGCGGATCCTGCGACTCGGCATGACCCTGATCAACCACGCCACCATCGCCCAGGCCCTGCCGACGCTGCAGCTCGAGCTTTACGACCAGACGGGCAGCCTCGCCGCGGCGCGGCGATTCGCACCCTACCAGTATCTCGCCGGGCCGCACGCGGACAGGCTTGACGCCGGCGCCGCGGTCAATCTTGGGCTCGACCTCGCCATGCCGGAAGCAGCGCCGTCGGGCTTCCGTCTGCGCCTACTTTGATGCGAATCGGCGACATCAAGCTCGAGAACAACCTGATCCTCGCCCCGATGGCGGGGGTGACCGACCGCCCTTTCCGCCAGCTGTGCCGCCGTCTGGGGGCCGGGCTCGCAGTTTCCGAGATGGTCGCCGCCAATGCCGCGCTGCGGGCGACGCGAAAGACCATCAGGCGCCTCGACCACACGGGTGAGCCAGGCCCGATCGCGGTGCAGATACTCGGCACCGAACCCGCCGCGATGGCCGAGGCCGCAAAAGCCAACCTGGACTTGGGCGCGCAAATCATCGACATCAACATGGGTTGTCCGGCAAAAAAGGTCTGTAAAGTGGCCGCCGGATCCGCCCTGCTGCGGGACGAGCCTCGGGTGGCGCGAATCCTGGAGGCCGTCGTCGGGGCGGTATCGGCGCCCGTCACCCTCAAGATCCGCACCGGCTGGTCGCCCGCCGAACGCAACGCCGTGACCATTGCCCGCATCGCACACGAAAGCGGGATTGCGGCGATCTCCGTGCATGGACGCACGCGAGCCTGCGGCTTCTCCGGTGAAGCGGAATACGACAGCGTGCGCGCGATCAAGAGACGGGTGCCGATCGCGGTCGTCGCCAACGGCGATATAGGCACCCCAGAGAAGGCGCGTTGGGTACTGGACTACACGGGCGCGGATGCTATCATGATCGGGCGTGCGGCTCAGGGCCGCCCGTGGATTTTCCAGGAGATCTCCGACTACCTGGATTGCGGCACACGGCCTCAGGGCCCATCTTCGGCTTCGATCAAAGAAACGCTGATCGGTCACTTGCAGGAGCTCTACGGCTTCTATGGCAGCGACCGCGGAGTTCTCGTCGCTCGTAAGCACGTCGCCTGGTATTGCCGGGGCAGGAAGGGGGCCGCGGGGTTCACAGAGGGCTTCAACAAGGCCGCGACCCCTAGAGAACAACAAGACCTGATCGAGGGCTTCCTCGACGGGCCACCGATAACGGAGGACGATACGGCATGATGACGGGCGCTGCGATGCTGGAACGGGAGGAGGCCTGGGACGGATTGACGGTACTCCGTACCGATCGCACCGAGCCCCTGAGCGAGTGCGTGCGCAATGCGATGCGTTACTATTTGCGCAACCTCGACGGCTACGAGGTCAACGACCTGCACCAGATGGTCATCGGCGAGGTCGAGCGCCCCCTGCTCCAGACCGTGCTCGAGTACACCCAGGGCAATCAGACCCAGGCGGCGCGCCTTCTCGGCATGAGCCGCAGCACCTTGCGCAAGAAGATCGCGCAGCACGGCATCGATAAGACCTGACCGGACACCGGACGGGCAGAC
>CAYNBI010000039.1:9527-32081 GCA_964395315.1 uncultured Chromatiaceae bacterium
CCCGCCAGACCCACACCGAGTGACGGAATCGAGATGCACCCCATACGTCGCGCACTGATCAGCGTTTCCGACAAGACCGGCGTCGTCGACTTCGCCCGCGACCTGGCGGCGAAGGGCGTCGAGATACTCTCCACCGGCGGCACTGCGACCCTGCTGACCGACAACGACGTACCGGTGATCGAGGTATCCGACTACACCGGCTTTCCGGAGATGATGGCCGGGCGCGTGAAGACGCTGCACCCGCGCATTCACGGCGGCATCCTCGGTCGCCGTGGCGTCGACGAGGTGGTGATGCGCGAGAACGGCATCCGGCCTATCGATCTGGTGGTGGTCAACCTGTACCCCTTCGAGCGCACGGTGGCCAACCCGAGCTGCGACCTCCCGACCGCAATCGAGAACATCGACATCGGCGGCCCGACCCTGCTGCGGGCCGCCGCCAAGAATCATGCCGACGTCACCGTCGTGGTCGATGCGTCGGACTACCCGCGGGTGCTCGCGGAGATGGAGGCGGGGCGTGGCGGCGTGAGCGACGCCACGCGCTTCGATCTCGCGGTGAAGGCGTTCGAGCACACGGCCCACTACGACGGGGCCATCGCCAACTACCTCGGCCGGAGGGTGGGTGAGGGTGCGACGGAGGTCTTCCCGCGCACGCTGAGCATGCAATTCGTGCGCAAGCAAGCCATGCGCTACGGCGAGAACCCGCACCAGAAGGCCGCCTTTTTCGTGGAGAGGAACCTCTCCGAGGTCAGCGTAGCCACGGCCAGCCAGCTGCAGGGCAAGGAGCTGTCCTACAACAACATTGCCGATACCGATGCGGCACTGGAGTGCGTGAAACAATTCGCGGACGGGCCGGCCTGCGTCATCGTCAAGCACGCCAACCCCTGTGGGGTGGCCCTCGGCTCGAGCCTGCGCGACGCCTACGAACGCGCGTATGCCACCGACCCGGAATCCGCCTTCGGCGGCATCATTGCCGTCAACGTCGCGCTCGACGAGGAGACCGCGCGCGTCATCGTCGAGCGACAGTTCGTCGAGGTCATCATCGCACCCAGCGTGAACCCCGGGGCCGCGGCGGCGGTTGGCGCCAAGAAGAACGTGCGACTGCTCCAATGCGGCGAATGGACCAGCGAGGACATCCACCGCACCGACTTCAAGCGGGTCAACGGCGGACTTCTGGTCCAGGACGCGGACCTGCACCTGGTCCACGAGCTGGAGACCGTGACAAAGCGGAAACCGACCGAGAAGGAGATGGAGGACCTGCTGTTCACCTGGCGCGTGGCCAAGTTCGTCAAGTCCAACGCCATCGTGTTCGGCCGCGACCTCATGACCATCGGCGTTGGCGCCGGGCAGATGAGTCGGGTGAACTCCGCCCGCATCGCCTCCATCAAGGCCGAGCAGGCGGGCCTCGCGGTCGCGGGCTCGGTCATGGCCTCCGACGCCTTCTTCCCCTTCCGCGACGGAATCGACCAGGCCGCCGCCGCGGGGATCACGGCGGTGATCCAGCCTGGCGGGTCGATGCGGGACGAGGAGACCATCTCAGCCGCCGATGAGCACGGCATGGCGATGGTCTTCACCGGCATGCGTCACTTCCGGCACTGATTCCGTCCGCTGCGTCGCATCGAGTGGGTAAGGGCTATCGGTCTCGGGCAGACCGGTCTGGTATCGGATCGTGAGGGTTCACCCAACCGCAATCGTCGAGGCTGGCGCCGAGGTGGACCCCTCGACCGAGATCGGTCCCTTCTCCCTCGTCGAGGCTGGTGCGGTCATCGGCCCGGACTGCGTGATCGAGAGCTGCGTGCGCATCTACGGGTCCGCCCGCCTGGGGCGAGGCAACCGCGTCTGTCACGGGGCTACCCTCGGCGCCGAGCCCCAGGACCTGACTTACACACCGGACAAGAGCCGACCCCTGGTCATTGGCGAGAACAATCACTTCAAGGAGGGGGTCAACATCAGCCGCGGCGTGAAGTCCGAGACGGGCACGCGCATCGGCAACCACAACTATTTCATGTCCTATGCCCATGTCGGGCACGACTGCAACGTCGGCGATCACAACATCTTCGCCAACGCGGCCACGCTCGCCGGCCATGTCGAACTCGAGCATCACATCTTCCTCTCGGGCCAGGTGGCAATCCACCAGTTCGCCCGCGTCGGTGCCTACGCCATGGTCGCCGGGGTCTCCGGCGTGTCCCAGGACGTGCCGCCTTACACGATCGCGGACGGGCACCGGGCGCGACTGATCGGACTCAACGTCGTGGGGCTGCGGCGCAACGGGTTCGACCAGGGGCAACGCAACACCATTAAGGCGGTCTATCGCCTCATCTTCCGCTCCGGGCTCCGACTCGCCGATGCCTTGGCGCGGGCGGAGCGGGAATTCCCGGCACCCGAAACCCGGGAAATCGTCCGTTTCATCGCATCGAGCCGCCGCGGTGTCATATCCTTCGCGTGACGCGGAGGCCTTCGATCCATGGCCGGCACCTTCAGCTTGGGTACCCAGTGATGAAGATTTTGATCATCGGCGGCGGCGGGCGCGAACATGCGCTGGCCTGGAAAGCGGTCCAATCCCCCCTGACGGACAAGGTCTACGTGGCCCCCGGTAACGGCGGCACGGCGACCGAGCCCGGGGTAGAGAATCTCGACATCTCCGCCGAAAACATCGAGGCCTTGGTCAGCGCCGCACGGGAGAACGGAATCGACTTCACCATCGTAGGGCCGGAGGCGCCGCTGGTGACTGGCGTTGTGGACGCGTTCGAGGCGGCGGGGCTGCGCTGTTTCGGCCCCACGAGCGGGGCCGCGCAGCTGGAAGGATCGAAGGCCTTCACCAAGGACTTTCTGGCTCGGCATCGCATACCCACCGCGGCCTACGGCACCTTCTCGGAGCTGGAACCGGCGCTCGCTTACCTGCGCGAGGTTGGCGCTCCCATCGTGGTCAAGGCGGATGGCCTGGCAGCCGGAAAGGGCGTGATCCTCGCTGAAGACATCGCCACCGCGGAGCAAGCGGTGCGCGAGATGCTGAGCGGCGGGCGCTTCGGAGACGCCGGCAGTCGGGTCGTGATCGAGGAGTTCCTGACCGGAGAGGAGGCAAGCTTCATCGCCGTGGTCGGCGGCGGACAGATACTGCCGATGGCGACCTCCCAGGACCACAAGGCCCGTGACGATGGGGACCGCGGCCCGAACACCGGCGGCATGGGAGCCTACTCGCCGGCGCCCGTGGTCACCGCGGAGATCCACGCCAGGATCATGGAGGACGTCATCGAGCCGACGGTGGCGGGTCTCGCCATGGAGGGACTGCCCTACACCGGCTTCCTCTACGCCGGACTCATGATCGACGCGGACGGGACGCCCAAGGTGCTGGAATACATCTACCGCTCCGCCGCCCCCGAGACCCAGCCGATCCTGATGCGCCTGAGGTCCGACTTGGTCGCCCTGTGCGTCGCAGCCCTGGAGGGCCGGCTCGACGACGAGCGGATCGTCTGGGACCCGCGCGCCGCGCTCGGTGTGGTCATGGCCGCCGGCGGCTATCCCGAGGGCTACCGCAAGGGAGACCCGATCGACGGACTCGAGGCCGCGGCCGCCCTCCCGGATTGCAAGGTGTTCCACGCCGGCACCAGATTGGATGGCGGCCGGGTAGTGACCAACGGCGGGCGCGTCCTGTGCGTTACCGCTTTGGGGGAATCCGTGCAGGAGGCCCAAGCCAGGGCCTACGCCGGCGTGAACCAGATCACCTGGCGGGATGCCTATTTTCGGCGGGATATCGGACACCGCGCCGTCGCCCGCGAGCGCGGCTGACGCAACCCGAACGATGCATTTTCCGCCAGCACGGAGCCTGTATCGTCTCGGACTCGGCGCATGCCTGGTCCTCGTGTCGGTGCTCGCGTTTGCCCCTGTCGATCAGCCGCTCCTGGCGGCCTCCGACAAAACCAACCATGTCGTCGCCTTCGCCGTCATCGCCTGGCTGGCCGACGGCGCCTATCCAGGCCGCGATCGCGCCTGGATGCGATGGGCGTCGGTCCTCGCCTACGGCCTGTTCATCGAAGCCGTTCAGCACTTCCTGCCCTACCGGGACGCCTCGGCGCTGGATGTGGCGGCAAATGCGCTTGGGATCGCCCTCTACGTCGCCGCATCGGCGGCATGGGCACGAATGGGGCTTGCCGAACGGCGCGCGACGTAGGTCCGAAGAAGGGCACCTGTCGGGCGCATCAAGAGCCGCGCATTTCTCCGGACGGTGGCGTCCTGTTGACCTAACCCTTCGCGACCGGCAACACCCGGTCTTCAATCAGCCCCGCGACATCGGCGAGCTCCGGATATTCCGAGGCGACCCGCACCACATAGCCAAGCGTCCGCGGGATATCCGCCAGGTAACCGGGTTTCCCGTCACGCACCGAGAGGCGCGCGAAGATCCCGCTGGCCTTGAGATGACGCTGGACGCCCATGAGATCGAACCAGCGCTGGAATCGACCCTCGTGCTCTGGGCGCAGGATGCCGGTCTGGCACGCCAGATGAAAATAGCCCCAGGCCCAATCCACCACACGGTCCGCGGGCCAGGCGATATAGCAGTCCCGCAGCAGGGAGACCAGATCGTAGGTCACGGGGCCGGCGACCGCATCCTGGAAGTCCAGGATCCCGGGGGAGGGAGGCGGGGTGACCATCAGATTGCGTGAATGGAAGTCGCGATGGACGCACACCTGAGGCTGCTCCAGGGCGCTTGCCACCAGCATCGCGAAGGCTCGATCGAGCGCGCGCTCCTCCGCCGCCGACAGGCTCAGCCCCAGATGCGCGAATAGCAGCCAGTCACGGAACAGCCCCAGCTCGCGCCGCAGGAGCGGCTCGTCGTAAACCGGAAGCCCGTCGCACGGAACGCAGGACTGGATCACCGCCAGCGCACCCAAGGCGTCGCCATAGAGGCGATCGGCGTTCGGCTCCTCTAACTCATCGAGATAGAGCCGTGTACCCAGGTCCTGCAGCAGCAGGAACCCGTGCTGCGGCTCCTGCGCATAGACCTCCGGCGCGTGAAGACCGACGGCGCGCAGCATTTCGGCGATGCGTACGAAGCGCGCCGTGTCCTCCAATCCGGGCGGCGCATCCATGATGATGTAGGTATCCTGCCCGCGGCGCAGGCGCCAGTAGCGGCGGAAACTGGCATCGCTAGACGCCGGCGTGAGCGCGAATTCACGTCCGTCGAACAAGCTAGCAAGCCAGTCTCCAAGGAGTGCCCGTCGCTGCGGCATGATGAGGGACCTCTGATTGTCGCCGAGGTAGATCGCAAGAGGTGACGGAGGTTAGCGAAACCAGCGCATGGGTCAATGTTTCCGGACGCCCGGCCGGTCAGGTTGCCAACCGCGGGAACCGAGCCTGATCCGACCAGACCGCGGCCCGGCGCCTCTGCTGCAACGCCGGATCGTCTTTCGGTGCCGAAACCGGCGTGAAATCGCTAGAATAGTGCCCTTCGCCCGCGGACCGGGCTCGGCCCGGCTACGGCGGACCTGATCCAAGCGAGCGCGAGCTTCGAGTAAGGTGCCTTTGATTCCTCGCAAAATACCATACTGCATCTGCTGCCTGCTTCTGCTGAGCAATGCCGCGCGGGGCGCGGACGGCGGGGGTTGGTCCTGCAGTGCCGACGCGGGTGGTGGATGGGTATGCGACGGATCCGGGGCAGCCGCGACATCCAACAAGGCGCCGGTCCCCGCCCCGGTTGAGAAAGCACCTCCCGGAAAGGCGGCCGGGACCACAAGCGAACCCGCACGGCAGACAGCGAGCGGCGCAACCAAGAAGCCCGCCGGATCCAGAGTTTACGAATCCTCTGTTACCGCCCGCCGCCCGGGCTCGCCGGCCAAGAGTACGCCGGCTGCGCCGTCGCAGGCCAAGAGCCCGGGTGGCGCGGCATCGTCCGCGCCGCCTGTGAGGACAGCGGCACCGCCGCCATCGCGCCCCCCGCGGCGCGTACAAGGCCCCTCAACCGCGACAAGCGAAAAATCGACGGCGTCGCCCAAGGGGGCGGCTCCGAGCGCACCAGCATCTAAGAGCGTGAAAACGGATCGGGAGGTTGCGGCGACGCCATCGCCGCCCTCGTCCGCCGCGCGGGAGAGGCCCAAGCCCGCTGACCCCGCGATGCCCAAGAGCAAGGGGATCTCCTCCTCTGCGCCGAAAACAGGCAGCGATGCCGCAGCGATGATCTCCAACCCCGGCCGCCTGCACGAGGGGCTTTCCTGGGAATACTGCGGCCCCCGCCCGTCCCGGCTCGGTCCGGCCGGCCTGCCCCCGCAGCCGGAGGCGGACGAACCGGTTGCGATCAGCGCTGACGACTTTACCTACGAACAAAGCACCGGCCAGCTAACCATGAAGGGAGACGTGGTGCTCGATCAGGGAAGCCGCGGGATAAGGGGATCGGAGATCAGCTACAACCTGGACACGGACGAGGTCATCGCGAGCGGCGATGCCTTCTTCTCCACGCCCGGCCTACGGGTGATCGGCACCCGGGCGGAAATGAACCTGGAGACCAACCAGGGCCGCATTTCGAATCCCAATTACCGCCTAACCGGGGCCGCCAACGCCAGGGGCACCGCGGATCAGGCCGAGCTGGTCGGCAAAGGGCTGACGCGCTACCAGAACATCACCTATTCGGCCTGTCCTCCGGGGCAGGACGACTGGTCCCTCAAGGCCGAGAGCCTCGAGCTCGACCAGGGCGAGGGAATCGGCGTTGCGCGACAGGCCACGCTGCGGGTGGGCAACACGCCGGTCCTGTACTCACCTTACCTGTCCTTCCCCATCGACGACCGGCGCAAGAGCGGCTTCCTGGTACCTTCCATCGGCAGCTCTGACGAGACGGGTTTCGACTTGACGGTTCCTTACTACTGGAACATCGCGCCGCAAATGGACGCCACCCTGTTCCCGCGCATCATGAGCAAGCGCGGTCCGATGCTGGGAGGAGAGTTTCGTTTCCTCACCCAGCGCCAGTACGGGGAGCTTTACGGGGAAATCATCCCGGACGACAGAGAGTACGAAGGCACGCGAGGTGCGTTTCGCATCAAGCAGCGGGGCCGTTTCAACGAACGCTGGTCGTCCAACGTCAATTTCAACCTGGTCTCAGACGACGAGTACCTGGAAGACTTCGGTAACTCGATCGAGGTCACGAGCACGCGCAACCTGGAGCGCCGCGGCGACCTCGTCTACAGCGGCGACGGCTGGCGCCTGCTCGGGAGGCTGCAAGGCTTCCAGACCGTCGATCAGACCCTCCCCCCGCGGGACCGACCTTACGAGCGGCTACCTCAGGTCTTGCTGACGACGTCGCCACGGAAGCTCGGACACTTTCAAGTAGGGATCGACGGCGAATACAACTACTTTGACCATGAAATCAAGGTCGACGGTCACCGACTCGCGTTGCAGCCCTACGTGAGCCTGCCGCTCCGCCGCCCGTATGGGTACGTTATTCCACGCGTCAACCTCTACCACGCGACATATGAGCTCAATGACCAGGACGCGGGGTCACCCGACAATCCCTCTTACACCATTCCGAGCTTCAATACGGATGCCAAGCTGGTCTTCGAGCGCACGGTCGACTGGCTGGGGCACGAGTCGCTGCAAACACTGGAGCCGAGGATCTTCTACCTCTACACGCCCTTCGAGGATCAGAGCAACAACCCGGTCTTCGACAGCGCGGAATTGACCTTCAGCTTCAGCAGCCTGTTCCGGCCAAATCGCTTCACCGGACGCGATCGCATCGGCGACGCCAATCAGCTGACACTGGGCCTGACTTCGCGTACCCTCGCCACCGACTCGGGAAACGAGCTGTTCCGCGCCAGTTTTGGGCAGATCCTTTACTTCGAAGACCGTGAGGTCCAGATCGTCGGTCCGCCGGAGGACCAAAGCACGTCCGCCTACGCGGGAGAGTTCGCAGCCCGCTTGTTGCCGAATTTGAGCGGACGAGCCAGCTTTCAGTGGGATCCGCAGGAGGTAGGGGAGCAATGGGAAAAGCGGACACTGGGCCTGCACTACGAAACGCCGGAGAACCGCCTGCTCAACCTGACCTACCGGTTCGACAAGGGCAGCACCGAAGCGACCCGCTACGAAGACACCGATCTCTCGTTCCGCTGGCCCGTTAACCCGCAGATCGAGCTGGTCGGACGCTGGTTCTACTCGCTGCTCTACAGCCAGACCACCGAGGCGTTTGCGGGCATCGAGTACGGGAAGTGCTGCTGGCGATTGAGGCTTGTAGGTCGCCACGTCAAGAACAAGCCCGATTCCGATGGCAACACCACGGTCATGTTGCAAGTGGAGCTGGCCGGCCTCGGATCGATCGGAAACCAAGTAGACAAGCTCTTGGAGCGCGGAATCTATGGCTACCATGCCGAATAGGAGGCAGCCTCGCCTACAGCGCGGCGCCGCGGCGCTGATCCCCCTGATGCTATGGCTGCTCGCCCCGAGCGGCATGGTCGCGGCAATCGAGCCGCTCGATTCGATCGTCGCCGTGGTCAACGAAGACGTCATCGTACGCAGTGAGCTCGAGCACGAGATCGATCTGGTCATACCCCAGCTGGCCGAACGCGGCACTACCCCCCCGCCCCGTTCCGTCCTCCAGAATCAGGTACTGGAGCGCATGATCCTCAAGCGCCTGCAGCTGCAGGAGGCGAAGAAGCTCGGGATAAGCGTCGACGAGGCGACACTCATGGAGGCCGTGGGCAACATCGCCGCCCGCAACGGGATGTCGCTGGAAGAGCTCCAGCGCACCCTGGAGGCCAGCGGAATCCGGTTCGAGGACTTCCGCGAGGACACGCGCATGCAGATCCTCACCGCGCGCCTACAGAACCAGGAGGTGATGAAAGGTATCGAGGTCACCGACCAGGAGATCGACCGTTTTCTTGAACGGGAATCATCGAGTCTGATCGAGCGCACCGAGGTCCGCCTGTCGCACATACTCATCGCGGTTCCGGAGGGGGCGCCCCAGGCCGACGTGGACAAGGCTCAGCGCGAGGCGACGGATCTCGTCAAGCGCCTGCGCGGCGGCGCCGATTTCGCCCAGATCGCCGTGCAATTCTCCGATGGCAGGCAGGCCCTCGAAGGCGGCGACCTCGGCTGGTTCAGCATGGGGGAGGTGCCGTCGCTGGTTCAGGACCTGGCGCAGACGATGGCCAAGGGTGAAGTCAGCGATCCGCTGCGCAGCCCGAGCGGCTTTCACATCGTCAAGCTCACTGACGTCAAGGGCAGCGGACCCGAGATCATCACCCAGACCAACGCCCGCCACATCCTGATCCGGACCAACGAGCTGGTCTCCGACGACGACGCCCGCATCCGGCTCTCGCAGCTGCGCATGCGGATCGTCGGTGGCGACGATTTCGCCACCCTCGCCCGCTCCCACTCCGACGACACCGGCACCGCCTTGCGTGGTGGTGATCTCGGCTGGGCCAATCCGGGGGACACAGTCCCCGAGTTCGAGCAGGCTATGAACGCCCTGGAGCCAGGCCAAATCAGCCAACCGTTTAAAAGTCCCTTCGGCTGGCACATCGTGCAAGTCGTGGAGCGCAAGCGCCAGGACACCACGGCGGAGCTCATGCGGCTCAAGGCCCGCGAGGCGATCAAGGAACGCAAGGCCGACGAGGCGGTGGACCTCTGGCTTCGGCGTCTGCGCGACGAGGCCTACGTCGAGATGCGCCTGGACGAAGACGAGCCGGAGCAAGAGTAGCCGCCGGATGCGGGCCGTACCCATCCCGCGTATCGCCATCACCCCCGGCGAACCGGCCGGCATCGGTCCCGACATCTGCCTCCTCGCCGCCGGGCAGGACTTTCCCGCCGAGTTGGTGGTGGTTGCCGATCCGGCGCTGTTGTCCGCCCGAGCGGAACGGCTCGGCGTGGCGATCGCGCTTGCGGAGTACGAGCCCCGCGCTCCGGTCAGCGCTCACCGAGCCGGCAGCCTGAAGATACTGCCGGTTCCGCTGCGCCGGCCCGCGGAGGCGGGGCGCCTCGACCCGCAAAATGCCGCCTACGTCCTGGACACCCTCGGCATCGCGTGTGACGGATGCCTGCACGGGCAATTCGATGCCCTGGTCACGGGTCCCGTGCACAAGGGCATCATCAACGACGCCGGTCTACCTTTCAGCGGGCACACCGAATTCCTCGCCGCGCGTTGCGGGGCCTTTCCGGTCATGATGCTGGCGGCACCGGGATTGCGCGTCGCCCTGGCCACGACCCACTTACCCCTGTCCCAGGTCAGCGCGCAGATCACCACAGACGGCCTTGAGCGGGTACTTCGGATACTCGAATCGGACTTGCGGGAAAGGTTCGCGGTCCCTAGACCGCGCATCCTGGTGTGCGGGCTGAATCCGCACGCGGGCGAGGGTGGACACCTGGGGAGCGAGGAGCGCGAGATCATCGAGCCGCTGCTGCACCGGTTGCGGCAGCAGGGAATGGACCTGATCGGACCGCTGCCCGCTGACACGGCCTTCGTTCCGGCGCGGATTGCCGAGGCGGACGCCGTGCTCGCCATGTACCACGACCAGGGCCTGCCCGTCCTCAAGCAGCTGGGGTTCGGGCGCGCCGTGAACATCACCCTGGGGCTGCCCATCATCCGTACCTCGGTCGATCACGGCACAGCACTGGATCTGGCCGGCACCGGCAGGGTCGATGTCGGCAGCCTGTTGGCAGCGATCACTACCGCCGTCGATATGGCGACGCACCGCGGCGCGCGACGCTGAGATTCCACCTTCTGCGGCGCTGGTTGGAATCGACCACAGCCACCACTTCCTCGAGACAGCGGATATACCTCCCGGGAAGCCCATGGTGCCTTGCCCCGCGGACCACGTATTTTCGGTACCAGTCGAAGGGACTCAGCCCTTCGGCGACCGCAGCGGGGAGTGCCCGGTAAGTGAACACGGCTCGTCGCCGCCCCGCGACGTCCACCGTCAGGCGCACCCGCTCGTAGCCGCGACCCAGGTCCTCGGCCCGATCCAAGGCGCGAAGGTCGCGCCGCGCCATGCGATAGACGACGCCCAGGACCTGGTCCTCACGGCTGCCGCTGGGCCAGGCATCGCACTTGGCGGAGCCGTCTCTACCCAGCTTGTGGAACCGAATGCCATGGCCGCGCAGGCGCGCTCTTCCAAGCGGGCGAGCCCTCGGCGTGCGCAGGCGCAAGCGCACCGGGTGCAGATTGGATCCGTAGGCGAAATAGTTGAGCCGCATGCGGGTATCGCGCGGGTCTCGGTTCCTCGCAACACGGCGAGGCGCGTCCCCCCAGCCCTCCGTGCTCAGAAGTGGATGCGCGACTGCACCTCGATAGCGACCTTGAGGGCCTCAAGCCCCACCCTGCCGTCAACCACCGGCCGGCGACCCGTGCGCACACACTCGACAAAGTCCTCGAGCTCCCGATCCAATGGCTTTACCGGGTCCACCTGGATGCGCTCGCGCACGATCTCGGGGCGCTCGGCCCCCGGGACCAGGTTTCTATAGGCGATGTCGATCGTCTGTTCGACGAAATCGAGCGACAGATACATCCGTTCTTGAAAGACGCGGATGCGCCTTGTCTTCTTGTCGGAGACCCGGCTCGCGACCACGTTGGCCACGGCACCGTTGGCAAACTCCAACCGCGCACTGGCGATGTCTACGTGCTCGGTCAATACCGGGGTCCCCACGGCGGAAATGCTGCGCAGCTCGGAACCCATTAGGGAGAGGATGATGTCGATGTCGTGGATCATGAGATCAGACACGACATCGACATCGGTAGCGCGTTCGACGAACCCGCCCATGCGTTGAGCCTCGACGTACCTCGGCTGATCGATGCGCTCTGCCAACGCCATGATTCCGGCATTGAAGCGCTCGAGGTGACCGATCTGCAGCACGGCACCGGAGCGCTCCGCCAACCCCACCAGCGCCTCGCCTTCCTCCCTGGTGGCGGCAATGGGCTTCTCCATCAACATGTGGATGCCGCGCTCGAGAAAAGGCGCCGCCTCGGACAGGTGGTAAGTCGTGGGAACCACGATACTCACGGCGTCCACTCGGTCGAGAAGCTCGTCAGCATCCGTGTAGGACAGGCAATTCGCCTCCGCCGCGACGGAACGGGCACGCTCCGCGTCGGTATCCACCACTCCCACCAAGTCAACGCCGGGCATGCGGGAATAGATCAGGGCGTGAAACCGGCCCAGATAGCCGACGCCGACAACGGCGACCCGCAGCTTGTCGTTCATGGACTCGTTCTCCTGGCCCGTCTCTCAAAACGGCGCAAATCGCGCCGTCAGGCGGCGACCTGATGAAAGGGATGGTACCCGCTGCGGAGACACGAAGGCCATCCTCGAACCGAGAAGGCTTTGACTGGACCTGTTCAAGTCAGGTGGGAGGAGCCTAGCGGGCGACCCCGGTATGGGCGCTGCCCCGCTCGCCGTCGGTAAGCAAGCAACGCTCGACGACCGACGTCTATGGTTCGAGGTATCTACCCGAAGCGGTTACGGCGAAACACGGAAGCGATGAGCGCCGAGCGCTAACCGCCGAAGCCTCCGGGGGGCGTCTGCTTGGCAATGGGCACTTGATTTCCGCCGTAGTAGACGTTGATCTGGTAGGCCAGCGTAACGGACATCCCCAACGCGACCACGATCAGCAGCACCGAAAAGAAATCTGGCTTACGACGGCAGTGCTTAGAGTTCATTAGACGTACCGGCGAGGTAGATGGTTTATAGTCGTTTTCGAGAAAGAGTGTACAACACTCTGATAAAACAAGGAAGAAGAACCGGGGCTTTTAGCGAACTCGATCCTCGCCAGGCCCGTCCCACGCTCAGGCGCAATTATCCCCATTTACCCTGCGCGTGTCTTGTCCGATTTGGCGTCGGACCGCAGCGGGCCCCGGGCAGCATTGCGCGTTGTAATTTCGATTTCACCACATTATTTTCTTTCGAACTCGCCGCACGGGCCATGCGCTCCGCCCGCGCGAGCCCGGACCAGCGACCGGCTGTCCGGGTCCGGCCAACCAGCAAACTCGAGGATGCCGACGCCATGCATGCCACCGACGACTCTCGCTACCACATCGATGTCAGCGTGGTCAGTGAGCACCTGCCCGAACAATCCCAACCGGGCGCGGATCGGTACGCCTTCTCCTACACGGTGACGATCCAGAACACCGGGCTCCTGCCGGCCAAGCTGCTGAACCGCCGCTGGATCGTTTCAGATGCCCACGGCAAGATCCAGGAGGTCCGCGGGAAGGGCGTCGTCGGCGAGCAGCCATACCTGAGACCCGGGGAAAGCTACCGCTACACAAGCGGCACCGTGATCCAGACACCGGTCGGCAGCATGGAGGGCAGCTACGAGATGGAGGCGGATGACGGCACGCGCTTCGAGGCGGCGATTCCCGCATTTTCGCTCGCAACGCCCACGAGCCTGCACTGATTCCTTGCAGGGCTGCCAAGGGGCCATGCGAGTCCCTTCATCAGACACGAGCACCCGTCGAAGATGGCGACTTACGCAATTGGGGACATCCAAGGCTGCTACGAAGAGCTGCGCCGCCTGCTCGATCGCCTTGCGTTCGATCCCGCAAAGGACACCCTTTGGTTTGTCGGTGACCTCGTAAACCGGGGGCCGAGCTCGATACAGGTGCTGCGCTTCGTCAGAAGCCTGGACGACCGTGCCGTCGTTGTCCTGGGCAACCACGACCTGCACCTGCTCGCCCTCGCTGCGGGGAACCCACGCAACGCCAGCAAGAGCAACCTGCACGAGGTGCTGTCCGCACCCGACCGCGACGACCTGCTCCACTGGCTGCGCCACCGCCCACTGCTGCATTACGATCCCAGCAAGGACTTCGCACTCATCCACGCCGGGGTGCCGCCACAGTGGGACCTGCTCCAGGCCATCACCTGCGCCGCCGAGGTAGAGCAGGTGCTCAGGGGCCCAGACTACCGGAGCTTCCTGCACGACATGTACGGCAACGAGCCGGCCCGCTGGTCCGATTCGCTAACCGGCGCGGATCGGCTGCGCTTCATCACCAATTGCCTGACACGCCTGAGGTACTGCGACGCCGACGGGAACCTCGCCTTGAAGGAGAAGAGCATACCCGGCTCTCACCCCGAACAGCTGATGCCCTGGTTCGCCGTCCCCGGCCGCGCGACCCGGAACGTCCGATTCATATTCGGACACTGGTCGACGCTCGGCTACGTCTCGGCGCACAACGTCTGGGGGTTGGACACGGGCTGCATCTGGGGAGGGAGCCTGACGGCCGTGCGGGTACGCAAGAGTAAGCCCTTGCAACCGCTGTCCCTGGACTGCGCTGGCGCATTCGAGCGCCCAGGGTAGCCCCGGTCTAGGGCTAATCCGCTTCGAGCGAGGGATCGTCCGGGCGGATCCGTTCCAGGGTCACGAACGCCAGGCCGTAGCGATTGCGCTCGTCCCGCGGGCGCGCTTCACGCAAGGTCTCCCGCCAGCAGGCGTGGTGCCAGGGAGGAAAAAAGGCGTCCCCCTCCACCCTCGCGGCGACCAGGGTCAGATACATGCGCGACGCCGAGGGCAGCATCGTCGCGTAGAGACGCGCGCCACCCACGACCATGAACTCGGGCGCGTCGACCGCGGCAAGGGCCGCCTCGGGGGAAGCGACCACCAGACAGCCGGGCGCCCGATAATCCGGATCGCGCGTAACCACGATATGGGTGCGCCGCGGCAACAGGCCGGGCAGCGATTCCCAGGTGCGGCGGCCCATGACGATCGGCTTGTCCAGGGTCAGCCGTTTGAAGTGGGCGAGATCCGCCGGCAAGTGCCAGGGCAACCGGTTCTGGTGGCCGATGACCCGGTTCTCGGCCATTGCGGCGACAATGGAGACGAGGGGGCGAGCTGGGTCCATGGGACGCGATGCTAACATCCGGAGGCGATCCCAAAACCGGCCGGGGCACCGTGGACGCAGACCCCCGGCTCAGCTTCCAGCGCCATCCCGGTACAAATCCAGCGCCGCCCGCAGCCGTCCCGCAACCGCTTCCCGCAACTCAAGCGGCTCAAGAACCTCCACATCGGGGCCGTATCTGAGCACGTCCATGATCAATTCCAGGGCGTTGCTGTAGGGCACCCTCAACTCGTAGCTGCCGTTATCGAGGAAGCGGCCTTCTTGATCTCGGTGCCACCGCTCCTTCGCCACCCAGCGCGCGCGTCGCGGATCGAAACGCAGCACCGCCGAGTGCCGAGGGGCACCGGCGAAAATACCGTACGAGGCGGCAAAATGATCATCGAGCGCTGTCGCCGGCACCTCCTGCGCCAGTGCATCCATCGCCCGCGCCTCGGCGACCGCGTCCAGCGCGAAGGTGCGAAGGTCCCCGCGCAGATGACACCATGCGTCCAGGTACCAGTTGTCGCGGTAATAATTGAGCCGTTGCGGGGACACCTCCCGCTCGCTGGTCTCCCCGTTGCCGCGATTGAAGTACCGCAACAGGAGCCGCTTGCGCTGGGCGAGGGTGCCCGCCACGACTTGGAAGCAGGGCCCGACATCGCGGGAGCCCATCTGCAGGATGCGAATGCGTCCGGCGAGCCCCTCGGACCCCGCGTGCTGGATCTCGAGCAGCGCGTCGATGCGCTTCTGGAGCGGTTTGAGGTGGAGGTCCAGGAGGCCAGGCTGAACGTCTGCCAGCAATTGTTGCACCGACAGGAGGGCATGCAACTCGGAGGCGTTGAACCAGAGGCCCGGAAGCTCGTACATCGCCCCCTCGTCCTGGTCGTAACGATAGCCGTTGCGCTCGCGGTCGTAGACGATTGGTGCGTTGAGGTACAGGCGCATGTCCTCGATGATGCGCTTGACCGTGGCGCGCGAGCACTCCAACTCCTCCTCCAGGCGGCGACGGGAGACCGGCTGCCGGGCACTCTGGAGAATACGGTTAAGGTCAAAGATGCGGTCGAAGCGATCCATGGTGCGTCAGATCGTTCTAACACGAGGCCGATTTTTGGCCAACCCGGCCAGAACCAGGACACATCCCTGTGCCGCAGTGACCAGACGCAGCGTGGACCCGTCAGTCCCGCGCGCTAGGAATGACGGGCAGCCGCGGTGCGCTCCACCGGCGTCGGCGCGGACCACAGGCGTTCCAGATTGTAGAAGTCCCGCACCTTGGGAAGCATGACGTGGACGACCACGCCGTTGAGATCGACCAGCGCCCACTCGCCCTCGGCCACCCCCTCGCTGCCCAGTGGCGGTTCTCCCCCTTCCTTGGCGCGGAAGGCGACGGCCTCGGCGATGGCCTTGACGTGGCGGTCCGAGGTACCCGAAGCCACGATCATGAAATCGGTTACCACCGTCTTTCCGCGCACGTCCATGACGGTGACATCACGCGCCTTGAGATCGGCGAGGGTATCGAGGACCAGCTGCTTCAGTTGCTCGATCTGCATGCGTTCTCCTGACAATATCGGCGCCGCCTCGAGGCGAAATCCACAGCGCCGTCCCCGCTAAGGGGGAGGGTGGAAAAAGACAACTCAATCCGGTATCCGACCACGGTAGAGGTCTTCCCGCTCGATGATTTCAAGCACCGCATCCGGCAGCAGATACCGGGGACTGCGACCCGCGCGGATGATCCGGCGAATGGCGGTCGACGAGATATCCAGCTGCGTGACCCGATTCAGCAGAATGTGGCCGCCGGGGCGCTGATCCAAACCCTCCGGACCCGGGAGAAGACGCGGCGCCATCCAGTCCCGCAGTCGCGCATCCAGTCCGGCGTCCGCACCCGGACGCTGCATTACGACCAGGTGAGCCAGCTCTAGGATGTCGTCGGGCCGATGCCAGGACAGAAAGTCCCGGAACGCATCCGATCCCGTGAGCAGGCAGATCGGTTGGCGATCGCCCAGCTCGCTGCGCAGCGAACGCAGGGTTTCGTAGGAATAGGACCTGCCCGTGCGCTGCAGCTCACGGGCGTCCACCCGGAACTGCGGCTCGCCGCCGACCGCGGCACGCACCATGGCCAGGCGCTGCGCACCCGACGCCTCCGGCTGGCGCCGGTGAACCGCCACGTTGAGGGGAACGAAGCGAACCTCGGCGAGCCCGAGGGCCTGTTGCATTTCCAGCGCCGGTCGCAGGTGGCCGAAGTGGACCGGATCGAAGGTGCCCCCCAGCACGCCAATCATGAGGCGTCGGCACCCGAGGCCACTACCTCGCGATCAAAGCAGTCGGCCATGCCCCACCGCAGGGTCTCCGTCGAAATGCGCGCGAGAGGAGTTGGGGAAACCGCGGAGCCGCGCTCCGGTCCAGCCCGAGACTCGTCTTGGGCCCGTGATCACGGCGCATCGCTGAACGCAGCTCATGTGCGGAAAGCTAGCAGAAAAGCGTCAGCGTGTCCCCTACGTCCGGACCTCGCCGTTGCCGAGCACCACGAACTTGACCGAGGTCAGCCCCTCGAGGCCGACCGGACCGCGGGCGTGAAACTTGTCCGTGCTGATTCCGATCTCTGCCCCCAACCCGTATTCGAAGCCATCGGCAAAGCGCGTGGAGGCGTTGACCATGACCGAGCTCGAGTCCACCTCGCGCAGGAAACGCCGCGCACGGGTGTAGTCCTCGGTAATGATGGCATCCGTATGCTGCGAGCCGTGGCGAGCGATGTGATCCATGGCCCCATCCATGTCGGCGACGACGCGCACCGAGAGGATCGGCGCCAGGTACTCCGTGTCCCAATCCTCATCACTGGCGGGGATCGCACCGCTTACGATCTCCAGCGTCCTCGGGCAACCCCTGAGCTCCACGCCCTTCTCGAGCAATGCCGCGCCCAGTCGCGGTAGAACGGCGTCGGCGACGCCCTCCGCCACCAGCAGGGACTCCATGGTGTTGCAGGTCCCATAACGCTGGGTCTTGGCGTTCATCGCCACCGCAAAAGCCTTGTCCAGATCAGCCTTGTCGTCGATGTAGACGTGACAGATGCCGTCCAGGTGCTTGATCACCGGCACTCGCGCTTCGCGGCTGATGCGTTCGATCAGACCCTTGCCGCCGCGGGGGATGATGACATCCACGAACTCGGGCATGGCGATCATGGCACCGACGGCCGCGCGATCCCTGGTTGCCACCACCTGGACCGCGTCTGCCGGCAATCCCGCAGACTCCAGGCCCCGGTGAATGCATCCGGAGATGGCCTGATTGGAATGAAAGGCCTCGGAGCCTCCCCGCAGAACCGTGGCGTTGCCGGACTTCAGACATAGCGCGGCCGCATCCGCGGTCACGTTCGGGCGGGATTCGTAGATGATGCCCACCACGCCGAGCGGCACACGCATGCGTCCCACCTGAATGCCGGAGGGACGGTACTTGAGGTCGGTGATCGCCCCTACCGGATCCGCGAGGGCCGCGATCTGGCGCAGACCCTCGATCATGGCGTCGATGCGCCCCGCGGTCAGCTCCAGGCGGTCGAGCAGAGCGGCGTCCAGGCCCTTGGCCGCCCCCGCTTCAAGGTCGAGACGGTTCGCCTCCATCAGCGCGGAACGGCGCTGGTCGATGTCGGCAGCTACGGCCAGCAAGGCATGATTCTTGATCGCCGTTTCGGCACGGGCCAAGCGGCGAGAGGCCTTGCGGGCGCGCTCACCGACCTGTCGCATGTAGGCTTCGACGTCGTTGATCTGTGGCTCGTACATAGGCTCCAAATCCGGAATGGCACGAGGCGATCGCCACGGGCCGGGGCCGAAAGTTTAGCAGATTTGTCGCGCTACCCGGCGAGGCGGGCCGCCCCGTCCGCAGCCAGCCCATCGCCGATCAGGGATAGCCCCAGCCAGGGATCGCCCCGGTCCAGGCCCTTGATCTGTCGGTCCACCTGCGCGCAGCACTCCAGCAGCCGGCGCAACTCCGGCAGAGACAGCCGTCGCATGGTCGCCTCCACTGCGCCGCGGCGCGACTCCCATACCTTGTGCGCATTCAGGACCGCGGAAAGCCCCGCGGCGCCACGCCGGGCGCCGAATGCGGCGGCCGCAAGCATGCGCAGCTCCCGCGTCAGGACCCATAGAACCAGCGGCGCCGGGGTGCCCTCGGCGGCCAACCCGCTGATTATCCGGTTGACCCGGGTGCGGTCACCGGCCAGCGCGGCGTCGGGCAGGTCGAACAGGTCGAAACGGGCACTGTCGGAAATCGCCCGCGTGAGCTCCTCGCGTCCCAGTGGCCCGTCGCCCTGGATGAGCCACAGCTTCTCGATCTCCTGTGATGCCGCGAGCAGGTTGCCCTCGACACGCTCCGCCAGCACCACGGCCACGCCTGGGGCCGGCTGCAGGCCACGCTCGCGCAGGCGTTGCTCGATCCAGGCGACGAGACGCTGGCCAACCAGCTTCCGCACCTGAACCACCACGCCAACCCGCTCGACATCCTGCACCCAGCGCGCCTTGAGCTCTCGATACTCGAGCTCGGGCGCCAGGATCAGCAAGAGGTTGTCCGGCGGCGGGCGCTCGCAATAGGCGCGCAGCGCATCGGAGCCCTCGCGGCCGACACGGGCGCCGCCGAGACGAAGCTCGATGAGCTTGCGGTTCGCAAAAAGGGACAACTCCCGCGACGCGGCATCGAGTCGCCCCCAGTCGAAAGCGGAATGCTGCTCCAGCAGCTCGCGCTCCGAGAAACCCTGCTCGGCGGCGGCGAGCCGCACGGCGGCGGCGGCCTCACCGAGTTGCAGCGGCTCGTCCCCGCATAGCATGTAGACGGCTGCCAACGGCCCCTTCAGTCGGGACGGAAGCTGGTGGAATTGGACCCGCATCGTTTGTGTCTCGGGGACAGCCCCGCAGGCCTCATGCTACAAGAGCTTGGCCCGCAACCGCCCGAGGATGCGGTCGGCCGCGTCCTGGGCCAGATCCTCGTAAATGAGATCCGCCTCCAGCTGCTTGCCCAGTACCTCAACGTCGGGGTTTTCGTAGGTCCGCACCAGATCTAGGATCTCCGGCGACACGAGCGAACCACCATCCGGCCCGATGGCATCGAAGCGCACACGCAAATGCAGCTCGCTGGCAACCACCTTGCCGCTGCGATCTACGGCCGCAACGCGAGAAGTTCGGCTCTCGTTCATGATGCGGACGATGATGCGCGCCTCCTTCGGGCTCGAGGCCAGACGCACCTCGGAGAACTCCAGGCGCTGCAACATCGCGGCGCGCACGCTTCCCTCCCCGGTTGTCTCGATGTACATCGGGTTGAGCTCGGGGGGAATCTCCACCGCCCCTCGCAGCTTGAAGCCGCAGGCGCTGAGCATCAACAGCAGAACGGCCGCCACCGGGACGCCGCGTGTAAGCTTGAAGCCGGACAAGGATCTCACTCCCAAATGTTGAGGCGCGATGTGCGGCCGGCGGATGGCCGCAGACCTATTTAACGACGACATTGACCAGCTTGCCAGGCACCACGATGACCTTGCGTACCTGCGCCTCGCCGACGAAGCGCTGAACGTTTTCATTGGCGAGGGCTGCTTCCTCGATGGCGCGCCTGTCTGCGTCCGCCGCCACGGAAACCTTCCCTCTTACCTTTCCGTTGACCTGAACGACGTACTCGATGCTCTCCTGCCGCAGGGCTTCGTCGTCCACGACCGGCCAGCCCGCTCCAAGAATGTCCTCGCCGAAGCCGAGCTCGCGCCACAGGTGGTGGGTCACGTGGGGCGCGATCGGCGCCAGCAGCCGCAGGACGATCTCGAGGCCCTCGCGCAATACCGCCTTGCCTGGCGGCGCGGTGCCGTCGACGCGGTAGAGCACGTTGACCATGGTCATGCATCCCGAGACCACCGTGTTGAACTGCTGGCGCTCATAGTCGAACAGGGCCTTCCTGAGGGCCGAGTGAATCTCCCGGCGCGCGGACTGCTCAACCTCACCCAGCAAGGCGTCGCCCGCATCGGACGCGAGACCCGCCGTGCCATTCGCCAGGGACCACAAGCGCCTGATGAAGCGCGAGGCCCCCTCCACACCCTCGTCGTTCCACTCCAGCGACTGATCCGGCGGCGACGTAAACATGGTGTAAAGGCGCACCGTGTCCGCGCCATAGCGATCCGTCAGGATCTGGGGATCGACGCCGTTGTTCTTGGACTTGGACATCTTCTCGATGCCGCCGTAAATGACCGGTCGCCCGTCCTCCCTGAGCACCGCAGACACCAGCCGGCCCTTCTCGTCGCGGGTTACCTCCACATCCGCCGGGTTGAACCAGTGCTTGCGCCCATCTGCGTCCTCGCGGAAGTAAGTCTCCGCCACCACCATTCCCTGGGTGAGCAGGCGCTTGAATGGCTCGTCGCAGTCGACCAGCCCCTCGTCACGCATCAGCTTGTGGAAGAAGCGGGCATAGAGCAGGTGCAGCACCGCATGCTCGATCCCGCCCACGTACTGATCCACCGGCAGCCAGTAACGGGCGCGCTGATCCAGCATCGCAGTATCACAGTCGCTGGAGCAGTAGCGGGCGTAATACCAGGAGGACTCGAAGAAGGTGTCGAAGGTGTCGGTCTCGCGGGTCTCGCCGTTCCCAAGCTCGGAGAACTCGGGCATGTGCTTGAGCGGCGAGCCCGTGCCGTCGACGACGACATCCACCGGCAGGCGTACGGGCAGATCCGTCTCCGCGCGCACGCCGCCGTCGGGCGTGTCGATCACGGGAACTGGGCAGCCCCAGTATCGCTGGCGCGACACGCCCCAGTCGCGCAGGCGGAAGTTCACCCGCTTCCCGCCACGCCCGCGCTGCGACAACCAGTCGGCGATGGCGTCGAAGGCCTGCTCCGAGGTCATACCGTCGAATGGGCCCGAGTCGCGCAGCACGCCCTTCTCCACATAGGCGGCCGCCCCGATGTCAGACGGGCTTCCGTCCGCGGCATGGATCACCTGCCGTTTCGGAATCCCGTAGCGCTCGGCGAACTCCCAGTCGCGCTCGTCGTGGGCGGGTACCGCCATCACGGCACCCGTGCCGTAGCCCATGAGCACGAAGTTGGCGGCGAACACTGGCACGGGCTCGCCGGTGATCGGGTGGACCGCGTTGATGCCGAGGGCGTGGCCCTTCTTCTCCATGGTCTCGATCTCGGCCTCCGAGATGCCGCCCTGGCGGCACTCCTCGACGAAGGCTGCCAGCTGCGGATCGGACTCGGCGGCGCGCCGCGCCAGCGGATGCTCGGCCGCCACCGCCACGTAGGTCACGCCCATGACCGTGTCCGGACGCGTGGTGTAGACGCCAAGAGTCGCGTCGGAGCCCTCGATCCCGAACTCCATGTAGACGCCCTCGGAGCGCCCGATCCAGTTGCGCTGCATGGTGCGCACCTGCTCGGGCCAGCCATCGAGGGTGTCGAGCGCGTCAAGCAGCTCTTGGGCGTAGTCCGTGATGCGGACGAACCACTGCTCGATTTCGCGCTTCTCGACCGGCGCGCCCGAGCGCCAACCCCGGCCATCGATCACCTGCTCATTGGCCAGCACCGTGTGGTCGACCGGATCCCAGTTCACCGTCGCCTTGGCGCGGTAGGCCAGCCCCTTCTCCATCAGGCGCGTGAACAGCCACTGCTCCCAGCGGTAGTAGGCCGGGTCGCAGGTGGCGAGCTCCCGATCCCAGTCGTAGCCGAAGCCCAGGCGCTTGAGCTGGCCCTTCATGTACGCGATGTTCGACTCCGTCCACTGGGACGGCGGGATCCCGTGCTTGATGGCGGCGTTCTCCGCCGGCAGGCCGAAGGCGTCCCA
>CAYNBI010000040.1:0-31663 GCA_964395315.1 uncultured Chromatiaceae bacterium
ATCGGCTCGCATGGGTTCCGGATGGAAATGGCGAGTGTGCGCGCGGGGTTCCGTAAAGCTTCTCTTGACGGCGCTCCTGCTCCCGCCCGTGGTCGGCGATGCAGTCGCCTCGGAAAGCGATGTCGCGGCCAACCCCGCGCAGGTGGAGGCAGGCCGCCGCATCTACCGCGAAGGGGTCTTGCCCTCGGGTGAGCTGATTTCCGGGACGGTCCAGGGTGATGTCAGCCTGTCGGGGAAGCAGATCGTCTGCGGCGCTTGCCACCGGCGAAGCGGTCTCGGGTCCTTGGAGGGCCAGGAGGTCGTGCCCGCGGTGGTGGGGGACATCCTTTATCAGCCCCTCAGGTTGCCGACGAGCAAGCCGCCTTTGGCGCCGATCCAAAGGCCTGCCTACACCGACGAGACCTTGAAGGTCGCGATTCGCGGTGGGGTTGGCGCCGGTGGTGAGGTGCTCAGCGCCTTCATGCCTCGCTATGCGCTGTCCGACGAGGATCTCGACAGCCTGATTTCTTACTTGAAGTCGCTGAAAACCGACGGTGCCCCCGGCGTGACTGAGAGTGAGATTCACTTCGCCACGGTCGTCTCGGATGCCGTCGATCCGGCGGTGCGCAAGGCGCTGCTGGATGTGTTCGAGGTGTTTCTGCGGCAGAAGAACGCCGAGACACGCCACGAGGGTTTCCGTGCGAAACATGCGCCGTGGCACAAGGAATGGCTGTTCGCTCCCTATCGCAAGTGGGTGCTTCACGTGTGGGAGCTGAAGGGATCGCCGGATTCCTGGCCCGCCCAGCTTCAGGCGCAATACGACAAGCAGCCGGTTTTTGCGGTATTGAACGGCGTTGTACCCGGTGACTGGCAGCCCCTACACGAGTTCTGCGAACAAAACGGTGTCCCCTGCCTTTTCCCGACCACGGATATGCCCGTGAGCGACGCGGAGAGCTTCTATCCGGTCTATTTTTCCGAGGGCATGGCCCTGGAGGCAGACGCGGTGGCGCGGCATCTCTCGGACGAGGGACTGACCGCTGGGCGGGTCGTGCAGGTCTACCGCTCGGGTGACCCGCGAGGGGAGGCCGCGGCGCACAAGCTGCGAAGCGAGCTGGAGCAGCGGGGCGGTCGGGTGATGGACATCCGGGTCACCGATTCCGAGGAACTGCGCGGGGACGCGTGGCGGTCGCTTTTGGATCAAATCGGCGGGGGAACCGCCGTCCTCTGGCTGGAGAAGCCCGATCTGACGGGACTCTGGGCGCTCGATGCCGAACCTGGGATGGGACGGATCTACCTGTCGACGAGCCTTTTCGGGGTCGATTCCGCCGGGATCCCCCAGTCCGAGCGCGAGCGGGTTTACCTCGTTCACCCGTACGAGCTTCCGAGCAAGTTGCCGCGGCTATTGGCGCGCTCCACCGGCTGGCTCAAGGCGAATCGTATCTACGCCCCCGATGCGCGGATCGTGCAGGCGAACGCCTATTTCACGCTGAAGATGGCCTTGGGCGCATTGAAGGCGATGCGGGGGTTCTTCGTCCGAGAGTATATGCTGGAACGGATCGAGCACATGATCGACCGCGCCAACTACACGTCGGTATACCCGCGCGTGAGCCTAGCGCCGGGCCAGCGATTCATCTCGAGGAGCGCCTACATCGTCCAGTTCAAGGCCGACGAATCCGGCGACCTTGTTGCCGTGACCGACTGGCAGGTTCCCGCATCAAGCGCCAGCCCGGTTGCCGCGGGGACTGGGGAGAAGGCCGGCCGGTAGTGTCGTGGGGCCTCTCGGTTTCACGGCATGATTTGACAAGCACCTACTGCGGCACAGGAATGTGACGCCATGTTCAAACCCGTAAGCGACTGAAAAAGAAGCCATCCGGGAACCACGCTTGCTGGGCGCATGCCGATCTGGGCCAGGATGGCCAATCATCGGCATCTAAGAGTTCTTGGACCTCTGCCAGTCGATCGAGTGCTGCTCCATCAAGCGATACAGCGTGACGCGCGAGATGTCGAGCATACGCGCTGCCTTGGACACGTTGTTGCGAACGGCGCTCAGGGTCGACTCGATCGCCTCTTTCTCCGCCTTCGCGCGCGCTTCCGCCAGGGTCATGAGCACGCCGCTCGGGGAATCCCGGTCGAGACCCAGGTCCCGCGGTCTGATCAGTCTGCCTTCGCACATGACCACCGCCCGCTGGATGCGGTTGACCATTTCGCGGACGTTCCCGGGCCAGGGGTAGGACTTGACGGCGTCCATTGCCTTGTGGCTGAAACCCTTTAGGTTCGGCCTCACACGTTTGGCGAACTCCCAGAAGAAATGGTTCGCGAGCAGCTCGATGTCGTCCCCGCGGTCCCGCAGCGGCGTCATCTCCAGGTGCAGCACGTTGAGCCGGTAATAGAGGTCTTCGCGGAAGCGCCCGTCATCGACCGCCTTCTCCAGATTGACGTGGGTCGCCGCGATCACGCGCACGTTGACCGGAATCTGGGTGGAGCTGCCGATCCGGTTGATGGTCTTCTCTTGCAGGAAACGCAGCAGATTGACTTGCAGATCGAGTGGGAGGTCGCCGATCTCGTCGAGGAAGAGGGTCCCATTTTGTGCCGCCTCGATGCGGCCCACGCGTTGGCGGTCCGCTCCGGTGAACGAACCCTTTTCGTGCCCGAACAGCTCCGCCTGGATCAAGTCCTTCGGCAAGGCCCCGCAGTTCACGGCGACAAACGGACCTTCCGCGCGCGTCGAGAGCTTGTGAATGGCACGGGCGGCGAGCTCTTTTCCGGTGCCGCTCTCACCGCGAATCATGACGTTGAGATCGATCGTCCCGACCTTTTCGATCGTCTGGAACAAGCTCAGCATCGAGGGGCTCTGTCCGACCATCTCGAACCGCACGGGCCGATCCGTGTGCGGCTCAATGAGCGAGCAGGCGATCTCCGCCATGCCGTACGCATGGCCGAGGGTGAACAAGAGCCGCTCCGGGTCGAGCGGCAGGGTGTGGAAGTCGTAGAAGTGGGTCGTGATGATGCGCGAGATCTGGCGCAGGGAGCTGGTTACGTCGGTGAGCAATGCAACCCAGTTGATGTGGCTGTTCTCGTTGAGGAGAAACTCCACCTGACGATGGGTGGCGAACCTCTCCGCGTCCGACGCATCCCACAGGACCAGCCCGACCCGGAATTCCTGCTCTTCCATGAGCTCCAATGCGGCGTCCGGGTGCGTGACGACGTGGACGTCCCACCCTCGGCTCAGGATGCTGGGAGGCAGCGGGTCCTCGGCCGTCGGCGGTTTAAGATATAGGAGTGGTCGTGACTCCGACGTCATCGGTCCGGGCCTCTTGCGATGCACCAACGAGATTGGTGTTCCGAATCAAACTTGAACGGCGGCATTTGACGGGATATTCGATCCTGGGCAAATTGTCTTGACGTCTCCCCGCGGGTCCCCGATGTCCAAGCCTGCCGCCCCGTTGCGCGCTTGCGGATGCCGCTGCGTCGACGCGGTTCGCGCGATCTTTGGTCGGCGATTCCCATGCTTTCGCGGCCTTGTTCAAACACTGGACAACTGATGATCAGGCTCTCCTAGACACGGAACATCAACCGCCATCAGAGTAGCTTTCTGTAAGCTACCTGAAGCAACTGAACATTTATCCGACCGCTCCAGAGAATGCGCGGGTTGTGCCAATGGCCGCCCTGCAATTGGTACGGTTCATGCTTATCCCCCTGTGGGGCGCGGCCCCGTCGGGAATCACGGAAAATATCGCCCCATCGTTGTGCCCCGTACACCGGGGCGGCGACGTCAGTTCAACGCGGCCAGGACGGCGCAAACGCTGACCATAGCACAAGAGCAGGGTTCAGTTGTGATTCAGAGTTTTCAGATGGTGCAAGGCCGGGACGGTTCAGAGGACACCGCGTCGGATTCTCGCTCAGCCCTCGAAAGGCTGCGGGCAGCTTCGGAGCAATCCGATGTGCACCGGGGCGTAGCAGGAGAAAGACGTGGAGTCTCGTCGATCAACGACCTCCGATCGGGTGTGCGTGGCGGTCTGGTAACCGAGGCACTGCAGGTTCTCCAAGACCTTCGCGATTACAGGAAGGCCAAGGCGCAATCCCCCGACTTGTCAGACGAGTTCCAGAGCCTGTTCAAGCATTTCCTTGCCGCCAGCGCCGGACGGAAGTGTCTGCGTTTGGGTTTCGGCTCCGACGCAAGACGCGATCTCGGATCAAACTGGTTCGACGTCAAGCTGAGCCGAATCGAAGAGGAGACAAAGCTTGCCGGCACGGTGTCGATCGATGTGGAGGACGAGTATTTCGACGCGGTATTCTGTACAGGACTGGGGCGCGTATCTCAACCCGCGAGTCTGATTGCGGAGGCGAGGAGGGTGCTCAAGCAGGCTGGACAAATCTGGGTCGAGGTTCCGCTCTGCGGGCCCTATCTCCCCGGGGAACAGCAGACAAGCACGGAGTACTGGCGGTTCACGCCGGATGGTCTGCGGGTATTGCTGGAGAGCTTTGACGAGATAATGTGCTCGGCGTACCTGCCAAGCGGCAGCGGCCTGCGGAGTTGCAGTTTCTTCTACGGCCTGAGGCCTGCGATCGACCTCTGGGAAATGTCCGAGGGCGATCGCGATGCTTGCTCGGTGCGCGAATAGCGGCGGGAGGGTGCCGCGGACAACCGACCGGGGTGTGGTGGGCAGCCGATGAGGGGCATCTCATCAAGGCGGCCCTGGTTCCGAGCCCTGAGGTCTTATTGCAGAGATTAAAGATGATGTGGACTGACAATATTCTGGGGTCACTTCTCGACCGTGAGCCGGCGGGCGGTCGGTTGCGGGACCACAAGGGCTCGCTCTCGCTGATTCAGAGGATCGCGGACGCAGTGATCGTGATGTCCGCCCTGTGGTTGTCATGCAAGCTCACGGGCGCGGACTGGTCCCCGTCCATGTCGTTCGCTGCCGCGCTGGGGGCGCTCCTCTTTTACGTCCTTGCCGAGGCCAAGAACGTCTATCGTCCCTGGCGCACCGGATCGGTGAAGACCGAGGTCTGGTATGCGGTGGAGGCCTGGCTGGGTGTCGCGGGCATTTCGCTGGTCGCGGTCTACGCTCAGCAGGACGCGGTGCGCTATCCGCCCGACACGATGCTGATGTGGTTTCTGGGGGCACCCGTGCTGCTTGGCCTATGGCGAATCGGCGTGCGCATCTCTTTGCGCTGGGCGCGGGCGCACGGATTCAACACGCGCACGCTGGCGATCGCCGGCAGCGGCGATCTGGCGCGGCATGTCGCGCGCACGGTCGCGCGCAATCCCTGGATGGGTTTCCGGGTGGTGGGCCTGTTCGACGATGCCGGGCGCGATGCGGGTTCCTCGACGTCGCAGGGATCGCTCGACGCTTTGATCGATCGCGCGCGGGCGGGCGACCTCGACGTCGTCTACATCGCGTTCCCGCCCGGACAAGCCGAGCGGCAAGCGCAGGAGTTGGTGCGCAAGCTCAGCGACAGCACCGCCTCTGTCTACCTGGTGCAGGACCGGCGTTCGCGGTCCGCTGTCGGCGAGCAGAGCTCGCGGCAGATTCTGCCCGACCTCTGGCGCGTCGATGTCCTGCAGCGCAGGCGCGTGGATCTCGCCGGGATCAATGCGGTGAGCGTGTACGAGAGCCCCTTCCTCGGTCTGGGCGGATGGATCAAGCGGATCGAGGACATCGCGATCAGCGGCGTGGCCCTGCTCCTGCTGGCGGTCCCGATGACCGCGATCGCCATCGGCGTCAAGCGATCGAGCCCCGGACCGGTGTTCTTCAAGCAGCGCCGTTACGGGCTGGATGGCCGGGAGATCATGGTCTGGAAGTTCCGGAGCATGACGGTCTGCGAGGATGGCGACACCGTCACGCAGGCGCAGAAGGAGGACGCGCGGGTGACGCGGTTCGGTGCATTCCTGCGCCGGACCTCGCTGGACGAGCTGCCGCAGCTCATCAACGTGTTTCTGGGATCCATGTCCATCGTCGGGCCGCGGCCGCATGCCGTATCTCACAACGAGCACTACCGCAGCCTGATCGGCGGCTACATGCTGCGCCACAAGGTCAAGCCCGGGATCACCGGCTGGGCCCAGATCAACGGCTGGCGTGGTGAGACGGATTCGTTGGACAAGATGGGCAGGCGCGTGGACTTCGATCTCGAATACATCCGCAACTGGTCGATCTGGCTCGATATGCAGATCGTTCTCCTGACCTTTGTTCGCGGCTTCATCCACAAGAACGCGTACTGAGGCGCGCGCTGGAGAGGGGTATTTTCCCGGCTGCGGCGCACATCAGGCGCCGCGTTTCCTCGCGTGGGGCGCGGGGGCCTGTCTCTCACGTCAATGCAGCATACCATCCTCCCGCCCGGTGTCTCGCCGCGCCATCAGGGGCAGAGATGCGTGGTGCTCCGCCATGCGCCAGCAGTCGGCCTCGCGCACGTAGACGTTGGTCGCCAGCACCCGGTTCGCGCTGCCGCCGGAGCCGCGGGGTTGGATCGTCTCCTCGACCAGGTGTATCGCCAGTCCTTCCGATTGGAAGCTGCCGAGGAGTCGGTGTTCGATGATGGGCGGCTCCGAGCCGGAGAAGATCTCCCTCCAGCTCTCCAGGACGGCTCGGCGGCCCTCGAGGAGACCACCCCCCGGATGCACGCAAAAGGGTCGCTGGTTTTGGGTCCAGACGGCGCCCATGCCAGCTAGATCGAGGGCCGCAAAGGCCCCGTAAAAGGCCTCCTCGGCGGCTTCGGGATGCGCGAAGATTGCGGCGGATGTCATGCTGCCGAGTGCTCCAGGCCACCGGATTCCAGGGCGGCCCGCGCTCGCTGGAAACGCTGCTCCAAGTTGGGCGCCTCGGAAACCGGGGCGGGTCCGCACAGATACCACTCCTCGAGCAGGCCGGTGGTCCCCTCCAGCGGGTCCTTCTCGCCTTCCCGCATGCGTTCCTTCAGACGATCGACCTGGAAGGCGAGGCGCTCCTGAGTGTGCTCGGGCGGCGAGTCGATCTGCGCCAGGATCTCGAGGCGCAGACAAATCTCCGCGCGCCTGGCGCCGTTCGCGGCGAGTCGCTCGGGCTGATGGAGAGGCGCGCCGTCCCCGCTCTGCAGCGCTTCCACCGCGGCGAGGAAACGGCGCGCGATGCTGGTCTGCAGGTCCGGATCGCGTTGCTTGGGCATGGCTGCCCATTGCTCATGGGCGGCAGCCGCCCCGATCTTGCCCGCCGCTTGCCCCGCAAGGCCAAGCTCCAGCCGATCGCACAGCGCCGCCTGGCGCGCGAGGAGATCCAGGGCATCGCGGTGTCGTGACGCCAGGAGCTCCCGTCGGCGGCCGCGCGCCCGCTCCTGCGCCTCGCGCCAGCGCCGGGCCAGCTCCCCTGCGGGTTGGCGGGGCAGCGGGAGTCCCTCCGCGTCCCGCCAGCGAGCCTCCAGGTCCCGCAGGACCCGCTCGATCTCCTCCGGCTCGGCCGCGGCCGTGGCCAGATGATCGGCCTCGTCACAGATGGCTCGGCGCTGTTGCAGGTTCTGTTCGAGCTCCGCCTGATGCGCTTCCTGGCGTTCCCGGCGCCGGGCGAAAATGGCGTCGCAGGCGGCGCGGAATCGCTGCCACAGCTTGTTCTCCTCCTTCTGGCGCGCGGGAACCGTGGTGTGCCATTGCCGCTGCAGGCGCTTTGTCTCTTCCATGGCGCCTTCCAGATCCGGCTCCTCCACCAGGGCCTCGACGCGGGCAATCAGGTCTTGCTTGTGCGCCTGGTTGCGAGCCCGCTCGGCCGACAAGTGCTGATCGAGGCGTTTGATGGCCGTGTGAAAGCGCTTCTCCAGGGCCTTGCGGTGGCGGCCTTCCACCGCCCCGCATGCTGCCCATGTCTGGCGCATCTCCCGCTCCGCGCGCATCGCCTTCTTCCAGTCGATGCGCTCCCAGTCGACCTGTTCGAGGAAGGCCTCGAACTGTTGGCAGAGCTTTTCCCGTTGTTCGCGGTTGGCATCGCGCTCCGCGGCCTGCGCGTCCAGGTGAGGCTTGCAGCGCGCGTACACCTGCTCCGAGAGGGCGTGAAACCGGTCCCAGAGGTGCTGGTTAACGGGCGAGCCGACCTTATCGAGACCCTTCCATTCCATCTGCAGGTCGTGCAGGCGCAAGGCCATCGCCTCCAGGGGAATGTCGCTCCGTCCCAGCTCTTCCATCGTTTGGCACAGCCCCTGGCGATGCTGATCGCTGCCCCATTTGCGCCACTGCTGCAGCTCGCGCAGGCGGGGAGCGAGCACGCGCAGGCGCTCCGATGCATCATCGCAGGCCTTGCGCGACAGCCCGCTCGCGCGGATCAGATCCAGTGCCGCCTGGGCGCTTTGAAACAGCGGATCGGCATGTTTGAGCTCCCCGGCCTCGAGGGCGGCGGCGAGCTCGTCGAGCTTCTCGGGCAGCTCGGCGAGGCGTTGCTCGGCGTGCTCGCGCTGCCGGTGCAGGCGTGTCTCGAGCTTGTCGCGCAGGTCGGAGAATTGCTGCGCGGTTTCCTTGTCCGCCCCGGGTGTGTCCAACAAGGAAGCGGCATCGTCTATCAGGGTGCGGATGCGCCGTTTCTCGAGCGGTTTCGTCTGCTCCAGGGCCTTCCGGGCGGCGGCAACCAGCTTGCGCAGCCGGGTTTTGCGTCGGCGTCTCGCGCTCAGTTCCTCGCGCTGTTGAGCCACCCGCGCCGCAAGCTCCGAGTACGATCGATCGAGGGCGGCCTGCTCCCTGTCGGGCAGCCGTGCCAGCGTCTCCCAGCCCTCGGAGATGCGCCGGGACTCGGCCTCCATCTCCGCCTCGTCCGTCAGCTCGGCGCAGGCACCGAGCGCTTCAAGAAGGCCCTTGCGGTCCTCGCGCAACTGCTCGCGTGCCTCCTCGGCCGCGATCTGTGCCTGGTGCGCCTGGCGGTAGTCCTCGTAGGCCGCGAGGAACCCCGTGCGCAGCGCCCGGTAGCGTTCCTTCCAGCCGTCGTCGGCCTGGGGTTCGAGCTCGGCCCACTGCCGGTCCAGGAGGTCCAGCATCCCGCGGTCCTGCGTCCAGCTGTCGAATCGGCCAAGGCGCTCCAGCTTCTCGCACAGGTCGGCGCATTGGGTGCGGACGCGCTCGGGAAGGGCCTCGCGCTCGGCGATGTCCTTCAGTTTGCGCCGGGCGATGCGGTACACATTCTTGTCGCGCTTGCCCGCCGCCTTCGCCAGCTGCTCCAGGGACACCCTGTCCTCCAGGCGTTCGGCCGCAGCAATGCGGTTGGCGGCCAAGGCGTCCTCGAGGGCGCTGGCAGCGATCGCGGCGGGGCTCTCCAGACGCCCGATCGCCGCCAGCCGTATCTCCGCTTCCCGCGCGCTGGCCGCGACCTGCTCGATGACGCGCTGGTCGTCCAGGGCCGCGATCTCGGCGAGCCGGTCGGCCGGGGAGGGTGCCGTCTCGTCGAGACCGCACAGCAGGTTGCGATAGTGGGCCATCGCGATTTCGCGCACGCCGGCGTCGATGTCCGAGGCGGCGAGCTCTCGCAGCTCCGGCAGTCGCGTAATGCGGCGGCACGCTTCGCGCCGCAGGGCCGTGTCCTGGTCGCCGCGGACGATGCGGACCAGGGAGTCCTGGTCCGCGGGGATTCGATCGGGTTTGGGCTTGGAGCCGAAGAGTCGCTTCAAGATCATAGGTTCTTCCTGGACCTCCTGGTCGTGAGGCAGTTGCGAGCCGCCGCGCGGCGGCCTTCGTCGACGCTCGCCCGCGGGACGGGGCGCCGGGATATGGGACAGTTGAGAATTGTAACCAAGCGCGAGGGGTGCGCGTCCATGTCGTTTGCGGGGGCGTGAACAGCCGTGTCCCTGCGCAGCTCCACCGCCCTGGCGCGGTCTGGCTAGCCTTGGTGCAGGATGTCCGCCAAGGTTTGCCGGTCGGTCGGAAAGCGGATACCCGTCGCCGCCGAGATGGCCTCCAGCGCCTGGGCGAAAGGAGATCCCGGCTCGCTCGATGCCGCCAGCTCGAAGCACTCGCCAAAGGCGCTGGCGGCCCTCGCTACAAAACTGCGGATGGCCTCATTCACCTCTCGCGCGCCCTCGGACGCGACCTCGCGCCCGGGCGCGTCCGCTTCAGAAGCCGATCCGATCCGCAACAGCTCGCTGCGAAGGCAGCTCAGGTGGCCCTCGCCGTAGGTGCGTTTGAAGCGGTCGGTAACGCCAAGACCGCGCAGCAGTCGTTGCGCTGTCGGCGCGTCGAGTCTCGCCAGCTGGTCCGCAAGCGATCTCGCGGTCCCGGCCAGCGCCGCAAGAGCTTCATCGCTCGGGTCGGGTTGCGGTTCCGAGTGTGGTGCCTCGTCAGGCGGCGCGGCGAGCCCTTGGCATCCCGCCAAGTCGTATTCCATCGCGGCGACGAAGAGGCTGCGGCTCTCCGCGTCTCCGATTGCCTGTTTTTCCAGTGGTCCGAGAATGATCGCGCGCTGCGCATTGCTGAGGCGATAGGGCTCGACGAAACGCTTGCCCGCTTTCGGCTGGGATGCAGGTGCCCGTTCTTTCCTGGCGGAAGGAGAAAGGCCTCGCCGGATCCAGTAAGTGCGCCCGCTGCGCGAGTGCGTCGACGGCGATGAGTCCGAACCAGCTTTGCTCATCTCAAGCACCCTGCTTTTTCCCTATTTAAGCACAGAATCCGGGAGGGTTTCCCGCCGGTTCGGAAGGTGCTGATTCCGCAAGCAAAGGGCGATGGCCCGTTGGCCGGGGGAGACTCAGAGCGGAAATTCGCGGACGAAGGGGTTGCTGCGCCGCTCGGCCCCGAAGCTGGACATGGGGCCGTGCCCCGGGATGAACCGCACGTCGTCCCCGAGCGGGAAGAGGCGATGGCGGATGGAGTCGAGCAGATGCCGGTGATTGCCTCGTGGAAAGTCGGTGCGGCCGATAGATCCCTGGAACAGGACGTCACCCACCTGGGCCAGACGGTCGGCGCGTGAGAAGAAAACGATATGCCCCGGCGTGTGCCCCGGGCAGTGGATCACCTCGATCTCGGTCTCTCCCAGGGTCAGCCGATCGCCGTGCTCGAGCCAGCGGTCCGTAGCGAAGGACTCGACCCGGGGCAGACCGAACAGGTCGCACTGGACCGGGATACCCCTGATCAGGAAGTCGTCGTCCCGGTGCGGGCCTTCGATGGGCAGGTCGAGACGCCGGGACAGCTCCGCCGTTCCTCCCACGTGATCCACATGCCCGTGGGTGAGCAGAATCCTGGTCGGCTGCGCCCCAGTCTGATCCAGCGCCGCGAGTATGAGGTCCACGTCCCCGCCCGGGTCGATGATGGCGGCCTGACGCGTGAGCTCACACCACAGCAGCGTACAGTTCTGCTGCAAGGGCGTGACGGGAACGATCCGATATCCAAGCATGGGCTTCTGGGCGGTCAGAACAGATCCAGGTTATCGAGCGATCGCTCGACCCGCGATATGGCCGCGGTACCGCCGTCCAGCATCAACTCGAGGGGTGTCTTGTTGCCGAACTTGGCGCGCGGGGTGGTCACCCAGAGGTTGGCCGAGGGCGCGCTGTGGGGAAAGAGCTGGCGGAGTGCGTTGGCGAGCCGCAGAAGCCCGGCGACGCGGATCCAGATCTCGGGGTCGTCCGGAAGGGGCGTCCCCAGGCGGTAGCGGCGCCAGCGCCGTCCGGCATCGGAGGCGGTCATGCCCAAGAGGCGACATTGATCTTCTCGCGTGACCTCCCAGGCATCCAGCACCTCCAGCACCGAGCGGGTCAGCGCCGCCTTCTCGTCATGGCCGAGCTTGTCCTTCATCCGGGCATGTTCAAGGAACCGCCGGGAGTGGCCTTGGCGATCAGGACCTGAGGATCTCGTACAGGCGGTCCTTGAGCAGGAGGCGCTCCTTCTTCAGGTCCTCCATGGTTTCGTCGGCAACCGGAGTTCCGAGCTCTTCGAGCCGGCGCACCTGGGCGTCGAGTGTGTCGTACTCGGTCATCAGCCGCGCGAACTCCTCATCGGTGCTGCGCAGGGCCGCGATTCGCGACTCCAGATCCGGGAACTCGTGGAGCAGGTCGTGGGGTTCTCCAAGCATCGGTGTCTGTCCTCAGTCTGAATGGTTTGCCGGCGGAATGACGCCGCCGTAGGTGGTGATGTCGAGCCTACGCGGCCGCGTGCGGGGGCGGCTGCACGAAGGTATGGCCGCCAAGTTCGGATTCTACCCCATGGCTTCCAAACCGCCGAGGCCGGGTGGCCAATCGCCCGGTCCGGCGGGCTCCCCAGGCACGGAGCGAGCAGTTATTTCTTCGCGCCGGTCTTGGCGTTCAGGCGCTTGATGACCTCGTCGGTGAGATTGAGGTCGTCGTCGATGTAGAGCAGTCCGCTGCGGGTGCGCTCGTAGACGGCGGAGAGCTTCTGCTCACGGGCGATCTCGGCGACGAGGTCCTGGGCGAGCTTGAGGATCTCCCCGCCCAGCGCGTTCTGTTCCTTGTTCAGCTCCTGCTGCATCTCTGCGGCCTTCTTCTGCAGCTCTAGGACGCGCTGCTGGATCTCGGTCTTGCGCTTGTCCAGTTCCTCCTGGCTCATCAGCGCCTGGTCGCGGGCCAGGCTCTGCTGCAGCTTCACGATTCCCTGCTCCTCGGCCGCCAGCGTCTTCTGCGGTTCGGCGAACTTCTGCTCCAAGGTTTCCCTCGCCTTGCGCCCCATGTCACTCTCGGTGAGGACCTTGTCCACGTCGACATACGCAATCGTGGCCGGTTCCGCGGCGTGCGCGGCCACGGAAATGAGGAGCAGGCTGAATATCCAGGCCAGTCGGGTCATGAAGGGGTTCCTCGGCAGATGGCGGCAAAACCGAAATTCTACCTGGCTCTGGGCTTTCCCGATACCAGTTCCCCGTAACCCGACAACCGCCACGAGCGGGTTGCGCGAGGGGCCGGTCCTGAGAGATTCTCGCATGGTACGCCCCGCGTGGCCGGGGCTCCGGATTGGCGAACGGGGGAACGCGACCGTGGGTAACTCACTCCAGGAACAGCTGTTGAAGGCGGGGTTGGTCAGCAAGCAGGAAGTCAAGCAGACGAGAACCGCCAAGCGCAAACAGATCAACCAGGCGGGCCCCGGGGGCAGGACCGAAGACGAGAACCGGCGGCGGGCGCAGCAGGCGGCGGCGGAGAAGGCGCGTCGCGACCGCGAGCTGAATCTCAAACGAGAGGAGGAGGCGCGGCGCAGGGCGGTCGAGAACGAGTTGCGTCAGCTGATCCACGCCCATCGGCTCCCGCGCCGCGACGGCGCGGTGGCCTACAACTTCCAGGACGGGGGGAGCCTCAAGCGCATCTACGTGACCGCCGAGCAGCAGGCGGGGTTGGCGACCGGCAAGATCGCCCTGGTCCGCCAGGACAAGGGCTACGAGCTGATCCCCGCGGAGATCGCCGACCGGGTCCTGGCGCGCGGCCCGGAGCTGGTGCTGGTGCTCAACCGTGACCGGAGGGAGGCAGAGCCATCCGAGTCCGACGAGTACGCGGAATACCAGATCCCGGACGACTTGATGTGGTAGGCACGCACCAAACGACCCTTCGGCAGGACTCCCAATGACAGAGTTGCGAGACAAGAAGCTTGCGGTGCTCATCGACGCCGACAACGCCCGCCCCGCCATCGTGGACGGCCTGCTGGCGGAGGTGGACAAATACGGTACGGCGAGCGTGAAGCGAATCTACGGCGACTGGACGCTGCCGAATCTGGGCGGCTGGAAGGCGACGCTTCTCCGGTACTCCATCCAGCCGATGCAGCAGTTCCGTTACACGACGGGCAAGAACGCGACCGACGGCGCCATGATGATCGACGCCATGGACCTGCTGTACACGGGGAACTTCGACGGCTTCTGCATCGTCTCCAGCGACAGTGATTTCACGCGTCTCGCCTCGCGCCTGCGCGAATCCGGGCTGACGGTGTACGGGTTCGGCGAGATGAAGAAGACCCCGGATGCTTTCGTCAAGGCGTGCGACAAGTTCATCGACACCGAGCTTCTGGTCGGGGCCGGGGGAACGGCAGCGGGAACCAAGAAGCCCAAGGAAGACAAGCGGCTCAACGATCTCCTGAGAGAGACCGTCGTCGCCACCTCCGACGACACCGGTTGGGCGGGACTGGGCGCCGTAGGACAGTACCTATCCAAGCGGGACCCGGGGTTCGACAGCCGTGCCTACGGTTTCCCGAAGCTCAGCGACCTGGTGAAGGCCATCGCGTGGATCGAGGTGAAGCACCAGAACAAGGCCCTGTACGTTCGGCTCAAGGAGGGCTAGGTGGGGTGCGGCTGGCGTCATCCTCGGTCAGTTAAGACGCGGCGAGTAACGAGATGGAGCTGATCGACACCCACTGCCACCTGGACGTGCAGGCGTTCGATCCCGATCGGGCTCAGGTCATCGCCGCCGCCCGCGCGGCGGGGGTCGCTGCCATGGTGATCCCCGCGATCGAGGCCGCCGGTTGGCGTGGGCTGCTCGACCTGTGCGGCTCGGAGCGGGACCTCCATCCGGCGCTGGGGCTGCACCCGGTCTACCTCGAACGGCATCTCCCCGCGCACCTCGCCGAGCTTGAGCGCCTGATCGCGGGGGCGCGCCCGGTGGCGGTGGGTGAGATCGGACTCGACTTCTCTCTCCGCGACCTCGACCCTGAACGCCAGCAGGCGTTGTTCGAGGACCAGCTCTCGATCGCCGCGGCCGCCCGGCTGCCGGTGTTGATTCATGCTCGCAAGTCCCACGATCGGGTGCTGGCGGCGCTCAGGCGCATCCGGGTACCAGGCGGCATTGCCCATGCCTTCAGCGGCAGCCTGCAGCAGGCGTATGCCTACGTCGATCTGGGCTTCAAGCTCGGTTTCGGCGGCATGCTCACCTTCGATCGCTCCACCAAGATCCGCGCCCTCGCGCGCGCGTTGCCGATCGACGCCATCGTGCTCGAGACCGACGCCCCGGATATGACGGTCGCGACTCACCGCGGCCAGCGCAACAGCCCGGCCTATCTGCCGGAGGTGCTCGCGGCCCTGGCCGCGGTGCGCGCGGAGGATCCCGGGGACCTGGCGACCGCGACCAGCCGAAACGCGCGGGCGCTGCTGGGTCTGGAGTGAAGCACCCGGCAAGATGAACGACGAACTCGAATCCGGGCCGGACGCGGACAATCCCATCTGGGAGCGCACCCGCATCCTCGTTGGCGAGGCGGGGGTGGCGCGTCTGCGCAATGCCCGCATCCTGCTCGCCGGGCTCGGCGGGGTCGGCTCCTTCGCCGCCGAGGCCCTCGCCCGCGCGGGTATCGGCCATCTGACCCTGGCGGATTGCGACCAGGTCGCCCCGTCCAACATCAACCGACAGCTGGTCGCGCTGCGCTCCACCGTCGGCCGCAAGAAGATCGAGGTGATGGCCGAGCGGGTGCGTGACATCAACCCGGCTTGCGAGCTGGTCCTATTCGACCGGTTTCTGCACAGCGACGAGATGCCGGAGCTGCTTGCCCCCGGGTTCCACTACGTGCTGGACGCCATCGACAGCCTCAACAGCAAGCTCGCCCTGATCGAGTCCGCCTGCCTCATGGGCGTCCCCATTGTTTCGAGCATGGGCGCCGGCGGGCGCATCGACCCCTCGCGCATCCGCGTCGGCGACCTGATGGATTCCCAGGTCTGTCCCCTGGCGCGGGAGGTGCGCCAGCGATTGCGCCGGCGCGGGATCGGGCGCGGGGTGCTCGCGGTCTGGTCCGACGAGGCTTCGAGCCCGCCGCTGCCACCCGAGCCGACGGGCAGGGGCCGTCCGCGCGCGGTCAACGGCACCCTGAGCTATCTTCCCGCCCTGTTCGGCTTGACCCTGGCGGGCCTGGCCATACAGCGGTTGCTCGGGAACGCGGAATGAGCCTCCGGGGCGAGTCGATCCGGGTCCGTGGTCTGGTGCAGGGTGTGGGTTTTCGGCCCACCGTGTGGCGAATCGCCCGCGACTGCGGCCTGCGCGGGGACGTCCGCAACGACGGGGAAGGGGTGCTGGTGCGGGCCTGGGCTGCGCCCGCGGCACTCGACCGGTTCTGCGCCGAGCTCCGCGCACAGTGTCCGCCTCTCGCCCGCATCGACACGCTCGAACGCTCGCTGGTGGGCGGTGAGCCGCCCGCCGATTTCCGCATTGCCGCCAGCGGCGAGGGTGCGGTGCGCACCGGTGTCGTGCCCGACGCGGCCACCTGTCCCGCCTGCCGGGCCGAGCTGCTCGATCCGGCGGACCGTCGCTACCGCTACCCCTTCATCAACTGCACCCACTGCGGACCTCGACTGACGATCGTCGAGGGCATCCCTTACGACCGGGCCAACACCAGTATGGCCCCGTTCAGCATGTGCGCCGATTGCCGGGCGGAGTACGACGACCCGGCCAATCGGCGCTTCCATGCCCAGCCCAACGCCTGTCCCGCCTGCGGACCGCGCGTCTGGCTCGAGGACGCGAGCGGCGGCGTCGTTGAGCCGGACACGCTGGGCGCGGAGGATCCCGTGGCGGCTGCGAGCCTGCTGCTCGAGCGCGGGGGCATAGTCGCCCTCAAGGGCATCGGCGGCTTTCACCTCGCCTGCGATGCGGAGAACGCGGTCGCCGTCGCCGAGCTGCGCCGGCGCAAGCGCCGCTATGCCAAGCCGTTCGCACTGATGGCCCGGGATCTCGATGTCATCCGCCGCTTTTGCCTGGTCGACGATGAAGAGGCCGCGCTGCTCGCCGGGCCCGAGGCCCCGATCGTGCTGCTGCGGACCGCCGCGCGTGCGCGGGTTGCCCCGCAGGTGGCGCCGGGCCAGGACACCCTTGGCTTCATGCTGCCCTACAGCCCCTTGCACCACCTGCTGCTCGGGAGCTGGGATCGGCCGCTGGTGATGACCAGCGGCAACCTGGCCGAGGAGCCACAGTGCATCGACAATCGGGATGCGGCCGAGCGCCTGGGCGGACTGGCGGATTATCTGCTGCTCAACGACCGGGACATCGTCAACCGGGTGGACGACTCGGTGGTGCGGGTCATGGACGGCCGACGGCGGCTGCTGCGCCGGGCGCGCGGCTACGCGCCGGCGCCGTTGTCGATGCCGGACGGGTTCGCGGCCGCGCCGCCGATCCTGGCACTCGGCGGCGAGCTCAAGAACACGGTCTGCCTGCTGCGCGGCGGCCAGGCGGTTATGTCACAGCACCTGGGCGACCTGGAGGACGCGCGCACCGCCCGTGCCTATCAGCGCACCATCGACCTCTACCGGGACCTGTTCCGCCATCATCCCGCGGTGCTCGCGGTGGACCTGCACCCGGGCTACCGTTCCACGCAGCTTGGCAGCGAGTGGGCGGGTCGCGATGGCCTGGTGCTCGAGGGCGTCCAGCATCACCACGCCCATGTCGCCGCGGTGCTGGCCGACAACGGCCGGCCCCTCCAGGACGGCGAGGTACTGGGCATTGCCTTGGATGGCCTGGGCTACGGGCCGGATGGCACCATCTGGGGCGGCGAGCTCCTGGTCGCGGGTTACGGGGCGTATCGTCGCATGGGTTGTCTGGCGCGCACTCCGATGCCCGGTGGCGTGAAGGCGATTCTGGAGCCCTGGCGCGGAACCTATGCCCATCTGCGCACCCATCTGGGCTGGGACCGGGTGCTAGAGGCCTACCCACAGCTGGAGCTCGTGGGCTGGCTCGGACAGCGCCCCCTGGCGGTGCTGGACCGTATGATGGACGGAGGTATCAACGCCCCGCTGACCAGCTCCGCGGGACGGCTGTTCGACGCCGTAGCCGGTGCCCTCGGGCTGTGCCGTGAACAGATCGGGTACGAGGGCCAGGCCGCGATCGAGCTGGAGGTGCTGGCCCGCCGAGCCTGGCCGCCGCCGGACGGATACGATTTCGCGATTCGCGGGGAGGGCGCGCTCGCGGTGCTGGACCCCGCGCCGCTTTGGCGGGAACTGCTAGATGATCTCGCCACGGGCGTGGGGCCAGACGTGATCGCGGCCCGCTTTCACCAGGGGTTTGCCGATGCGGTCGCCGAGTTGGCGGCTCGGCTCGCCGATGCCGAGGACCTTCAGACCGCGGCCCTGTCGGGCGGCGTGCTGCAGAATCGCACCCTGTTCGAGGCATTGGCGGCGCGACTTCGGGAGCGGGGGCTCGAGGTGCTGAGTCACCGGCGGGTGCCCGCCAACGACGGCGGTCTGTCGTTGGGGCAGGCCGCGGTGGCCGCGGCGCGCTCCCTGCTCAGCGGTCCTTGATCGCCTCCCATGCGGCGAGGGCCTCGCGGCGAGAGGCGGCGAGATCGACGACCGGCCGCGGGTAGTCCCGGCCCAGCTCGACGCCGGCGGCGTCCAGCACGGCCTTCGGGGCGATCCAGGGCTGGTGAATGTGCCTCGCGGGCAGGCGCGACAGCTCCGGGCACCAGCGCCGGACGTAGTCACCTCGTCCGTCGAAACGCTCTCCCTGCCGGACCGGATTGAAGACCCGGAAGTAAGGCGCCGCATCGGCGCCGCAGCCCGCGGTCCACTGCCAGCCCAGGGTGTTTGCGGCAAGGTCGGCGTCGACCAGCGTGTCCCAGAACCAGCGGGCGCCGTCCTGCCACGGCAGGAGCAGGTTCTTGCTGAGGAGCGAGGCGACCACCATGCGCACCCGGTTGTGCATCCAGCCGGTGTGCCAGAGCTCGCGCATGCCGGCGTCGACCAGTGGAATTCCGGTCCGGCCCTGCTGCCAGGTATGGAGGAGCTCGCCGGCACGCTCTGTTCGCCAAGGGAAGTCCGCGAACCGCGGATCCAAGGGCTCGTCTGCGGTTTCCGGAAAATGGTAGAGCAGGTGATGGGCGAACTCCCGCCAGCCGAGCTCGCGCAGGAAGGTCTCGGCGGGACCTTCCAGCAGGGCGCCGGTGCGCTGCTCGGCGAGCCGTACCAGCTGGCGCGGGCCGATCTCGCCGAAATGCAGATGGGGCGACAGGCGGGAGGTGCCTGGTTCCGCGGGCAGGTCCCGGCGCGCGGCGTAGTCCGCCACCTGGTCGTCGAGAAAACCTTCGGCGCGGGCCAGGGCCGCGATTTCGCCCGGGGTCCAGCTCTCGGCCAGGCCCGCGTCCCAGGGAATGCGGGGTAAGAGGTCCAGGTCCCCGATGCGCAGTTGATCGATCTCCGCGGGCGGCGGGGCCAGCGCGCCGGGGGCGGGGAGGGGGGCGGTCGCGCGCAGGCCCTGGGCGGCGCTGCGCCAGAAGGCGCTGAACACCCGGTAGGGCCCGCGGTTGCCGGTGGCGACCTCCCATGGCTCGAACAAGAGCGAGGCGTTGAAGCTCTCGCAGCGCAGGCCGTCTGCCCGCAGCTGCTGCTTGATGCGAGCGTCCCGGGCAGTGGTCGCCGGCTCGTACAGCCGGTTCCAGAAGACGTGTGTGGCTCCGCACGTCTTGGCAACCCGTCTCAGCGCCGTCAGGCTGTCACCGGCGGTCAGGATCAGCCTGGACCCGCGCCCGCGAAGCGCCTCCGACAGAGCGCTCAGGCTGTGATGCAGCCACCACCGCGACGCCGCACCCGGGACCCAGGGGGCGTCCTCGTCCGGCGAGTGGATGTAGAGGGGCACGACGCGCTCGGCAACCTCGAGGGCATGGGCGAGGGCCGGGTTGTCCGTGAGGCGAAGGTCACGGCGGAACCAGCAGACGGCGGTGGTCGGCATTCGGGTGCGGAAACCTCGCTGCAGAGCCGGGGGTGTTCCCCCTCCGCGGGCGAAGGGGACGAGTCGGAAGGCCGGCCCGCTCGCCGCGGGGGGCGGGACGCCGCCGCCCCACGGCGTTCGCCTAATCGGTGAAGATTTCGTCGAAGAAGGACTGCATCAGGGCCCAGGATCGCCGGTCGGCGGTTTCATTGTACGCAACCCCGTCGAGGCCGTACTTGGCGGCATCCGGGTTGGTGAAACCGTGACGGGCACCGCCGTAGGTCACCATCTGCCAGTCGGCGCCGGATTTCTCCAGGCCGTCCTTGAAGGCGGCCACGCGGTCTGCCGGTATGAATGAGTCCGCATTGCCGTGAGCGACCAGGATCCTGGTGTTGATTTTCTTCTGCTGCTCCTCGCTGGCCGGGGGCAGGGAGCCGTGGAAGCTCACCACGCCGTCCAGGTCCGCGCCGGCGTACGCCATCTGCATTACCGTTGCGCCGCCGAAGCAGTAGCCGATGGCGGCGGTGTAGCTCGGATCCACCAGTTCGTGCTTCTTCAGGATGTCCAGCCCGAGCAGGGCGCGCTTCTGCCAGGCGTCGATGTTCTCCGTGATCTGGGTCATCCAACCCTTGGCCTCGTTGGCGTGCTCGGTGACCTTGTTGTCGCCGTACATGTCGACGGCGAAGGCGACATAGCCGAGCTCCGCGAGCATCTCGGCGCGCTCGCGGGCATAGTCATTCAGCCCCCACCATTCGTGCACGACGATGATGCCGGGGCGCTTGCCGTCCACGGCGTCGTCGTATGCCAGGTAGCCGGTGAGACTGGTGTCTCCGTCCTTGTACTCGACGGTTTCGGTCTTGACCGCCGCCTGGGCGGCGAACGGCAGGGTCAGGATCAAGAACGCGAGCAGTCGCTTCGTGGCGTGCATGGTGGATTCTCCTTTGGTGATTTTCAGCTGGCAGCAGGATTTCGGGCTGATCGAAATTCTTGACCGAAATTCTGGGGGATAAAGGGCTCGGAGACAAGATCGGGTCGCACCGTGCCGGGGCCGACTGACCCGATCGCAGAGGGGAGCACCCGGCAAGGGGGCGCGTGGTTCCGGGTCCGCGCTTATGCGATCAGCAGGATGAGGTTGTACAACAGACCGCCGCCGATGGCGGTGCCCAGGTAGATCCGGCCGAGGGGCAGGAAGGCCATCGGCACGGCCACCAGCATCGCGAGACCGAGTGCCGGCCAGGCCATCATAGAGGTGAACAGGGACTTGATCGTCCAGTCCTTGAACAGCATCAGGATCAGCCCGCCGCCCAGGGTCACGCCCGCGCTGAGGGCAACCCAGAACAGGTACTTGGCGAGCCAGCCCGCGAACCCCTTGCCGGCGTGCGTCAGCGAGCTCGTGATGCGCGACATGCTACAGCTCCTGCCAGTCCGTTCGAGATCGAGCAAGGACGGAACGCGGTAATCCCGCCTACGGCAACCCGATCGCGGCGCCGCCGCTGTTCCCCGCGAACCGCTGGCTCAGACGCCAACCTCCACCAGTGCCCGACCATGAACCTGGCCGGCCAGCAGGCGCTCGAAAACCTCCGGAAGGGTATCGAGTGTCTCGGTCGTGGCGAGGATCCGATCCAGGTGCGGAGGCCGCCAGTCGCCGGCGAGGTGGTCCCAGAGTTGCGCGCGCAGGGGAACGGGGACATCGACCGAGTTGCAGCCGAGCAGGCTCACGCCGCGCAGGATGAAGGGCATGACCGTGGTGTGCAGCTCGTGTCCGCCCGCAAGCCCGATGCTCGCGATGTTGCCCCACGGCGCCACGGTGCGGGTGATCTGGGCCAACATGTCGCCGCCCACGTTGTCCACCGCTCCTCCCCAGACCGCCTTCTCCAGCGGGCGCTTTTCACCGGGCAGCTCGTCCCGGCCCAGGATGCGGCTCGCGCCGAGGGAGCGCAGCCAGTCGTGCAGCGCGGGTTTGCCGGAAACCGCGGCCACCTCATAGCCAAGGTGATGGAGCATGTTGACGGCGATTGAGCCCACCCCGCCAGTGGCGCCGGTCACCAGGATCGGCCCCATGTCGGGGCGTTGACCGTTCACCTGCATGCGCTGGACGGCGAGCGCCGCGGTGAAGCCGGCGGTCCCCAGGATCATGGCCGAGCGCGCGTCGAGGTCGGCGGGGCAGGGCACCAGCCAGTCGCCCGGGACGCAGAGATACTCGGCGTAGCCGCCGTCGTGGTCGAAGCTGAGGCCCCAGCCGGTGGCGATCACGTGATCGCCCTCCCCGAAGCGCCCATCGCGCGAGCGCTCGACCGTGCCGGCGGCGTCGATCCCGCCGACCAGCGGGAAGGAGCGCAGGATCTTGCCCTTGCCGGTGCCGGCCAACGCATCCTTGTAGTTCACGCTGGAGTGGCTGACGCGTATCAGAACCTCTCCCTCCTCGGGCTCGGGTCGGGGCAACTCCTCCAGTCCGGCGTGGTAGCCCTGGTCGTCATCGTGAATGCGGAAGGCCCTGTAGGTGGTCATGTTGGTCATTCCGAGTGTGTGGTTAGGTGAAGCGCGGGTGCGCTGAGGAACCGTGCATGCCAGGCTTCTTCTATTCGACGGCGACCGGGATTTTTCCGATCCGGGCGCGCCATTCAGCGGGTCCCGTCTTGTGAACGGACTCGCCCCGCGCGTCCACCGCCACGGTGACGGGCATGTCCTGCACCTCGAACTCGCGGATCGCCTCCATGCCCAGGTCCTCGAAGGCGACGACCCGGGACGCCTTGATTGCCCTGGCGACAAGGTAAGCGGCGCCGCCGACCGCCATGAGGTAGACGGCGCCGTGCTTCTTGATGGCCTCGATGCCCGCCGGTCCGCGTTCGGCCTTGCCCACCATGCCGATCAGTCCGGTCTCGGCGAGCACTTGCTCGGTGAATTTGTCCATGCGGGTGGCCGTGGTCGGACCGGCCGGGCCGACCACCTCGTCGCGGACGGGGTCCACCGGACCAACGTAATAGATGAAGCGGTTGGCGAGGTCGACGCCTTGTGGCAGCGGCTTCCCCTCGTTCAATAGGTCCACGATGCGCTTGTGGGCTGCGTCACGACCCGTGAGCAGCCTGCCCGAAAGCAGCAGCCGATCGCCGGGCCGCCACCGTGAAATCTCCTCTCGGGTGACCCGGTCGAGGTCCACTCGATGGGCGTCCGCTCCGGCCTCCCAGGTGATCGCCGGCCAGTCCTCGAGGCTCGGCGGCGCGAGTGCGGCGGGTCCGCTGCCGTCGAGCGTGAAATCCAGGTGCCTGGTTGCCGCGCAGTTCGGGATGATGGCGACGGGAAGTGAAGCGGCGTGTGTGGGAAAGGTCTTGATCTTCACGTCCAGCACGGTGGTCAGGCCGCCTAGCCCCTGGGCGCCGATGCCGAGCGCGTTAACCTTGTCGAACAGCTCCAGACGCAGCGCCTCGATGGGGTCAGACGGGCCGCGGGCCTTCAGCTCGTGGATGTCGATGTGCTCCAGCAAGGCCTCCTTGGCCATCAGCATGGCCTTCTCGGCCGAGCCGCCGATGCCGACGCCGAGCATTCCCGGCGGGCACCAGCCGGCGCCGAGGGTGGGGACCGTGCGGATGACCCAGTCCACCAGGTTATCGCTCGGGTTGAGGATGGCGAAGCGGGACTTGTTCTCCGACCCCCCGCCCTTGGCGGCCAGCCTGACCTCGACGCTGTGACCGGGCACCAGCTCGACGTGCACGATCGCCGGCGTGTTGTCGCCGGTGTTCTTTCGGTCGCCAATCGGCGGCGAGACCATGGACGCGCGCAGGACGTTGTCCGGGTGCGTGTAGGCCCGGCGCACGCCTTCGTCCACCATCTCCTGCAAGCTCATGTGCGCGTCCCAGCGGACGTCCATGCCGACTCTGAGAAATACCACGACCAGGCCGGTATCCTGGCAGATGGGCCGGTGGCCCTCGGCGCACATGCGCGAGTTCACCAGGATCTGGGCCATGGCGTCCTTCGCCGCCGGGGATTCCTCGGTCTCGTATGCCGCGGCGAGGGCGCGGACATAGTCCGGCGGGTGGTAATAGGAGATGTACTGAAGGGCGTCGGCGATGCTCTGGATGAAGTCGTCTTGGCGGATGGTGGTCATTGCTTGGCTGTAGTTCGTTCGAGATGCGCCTTTGCTGGCCCGCTAAGTATAGTGTCGATACGGGGACCTGACCTCGGCTTGCGCCGCCCGATCGGTTGCATGTAATATCCTCGGCTCCGCAGGCGCGTAGCTCAGCTGGTTAGAGCACCACCTTGACATGGTGGGGGTCGTTGGTTCGAGTCCAATCGCGCCTACCACATCGCTGGCTGTCAGGTTTTCGGCGCCAGCCGTTGGCAGGTTCCTTCCGCCGGCGGCTGGTTGCCGGACGTTGGCAGCTCTCCCCCCTCAAGTGATCCCTCGTATCGATCACCACTGAATCCAAAGGCCGTACCCATGCCCCAGATCACCCTTCCTGACGGTTCGATCAAGCAGTTCGATGGTCCCGTGAGCGTTCTGGACGTCGCGCAGTCCATCGGTTCCGGCCTGGCGCGGGCTACGCTCGCCGGCCGTGTCGACGGCCGGCTGGTGGACGCGGCCTACGAGATCGATCGCGATGTCGAGCTCGCGATCGTCACCCCGCGCGACGAGGCCGCGCTGGAGCTGCTGCGTCACGATGCCGCCCACGTGATGGCTCAGGCGGTGCAGGAGCTCTATCCCGGTACGCAAGTGACCATCGGCCCGGCCATCGAGGACGGCTTCTACTACGACTTCGCCCGCGAAGAGCCCTTCACCCCGGAAGACCTGGACAAGATCGAGGCGCGGATGCACGAGATCGTCAAGCGCGATCTGCCGATTCAGCGCGAGGTGTGGGAGCGCGAAGAGGCCATACGGGTCTTCGGCGAGATCGGCGAGCGGTACAAGGTCGAGATCATCGAGGACATCATCCCGCCGGGGGAGGAGGTCTCGGTGTACCGCCAGGGGGACTGGTTCGACGTCTGCCGTGGTCCCCACCTGCCGAGCACCGGCAAGCTCGGCAACGGCTTCAAGCTCATGAAGGTAGCGGGCGCGTACTGGCGCGGCGACTCCCGTAATCCCATGCTGCAGCGCATATATGGCACCGCCTGGCGTGACAAGAAGGAGCTGAAGGGCTATCTGCACCGCCTGGCGGAGGCGGAGAAGCGCGATCACCGCAAGCTCGGCAAGGCGCTGGACCTGTTCCACACCCAGGACGAGGCGCCGGGCATGGTGTTCTGGCACGACAAGGGGTGGACGGTCTACCTGATCCTGGAGCACTACATTCGCGAAAAGCTGCGCGCCAGGGGCTACCAGGAGGTGCACACGCCGCAGGTGATCGATCGCAGCCTGTGGGAGAAGTCCGGTCACTGGGAGAAGTTCCGTGCCGACATGTTCGTCACCGAGTCCGAGGACCGGGTTTTCGCCATCAAGCCGATGAACTGTCCGGCCCACATCCAGATCTACAACCACGGGCTCAAGAGCTACCGCGACCTGCCGTTGCGGCTGGCGGAGTTTGGCTCCTGTCATCGCAACGAGCCCTCGGGCACGCTGCATGGTCTGATGCGGGTGCGCAACTTCGTCCAGGATGACGCGCACATCTTCTGCACCGAGGACCAGATTCTGTCCGAGGTGTCTGCCTTCATCGACCTGTTGTTCGAGATCTACCGGGACTTTGGCTTCGACGAGGTCCTGGTCAAGTTCTCCACCCGGCCGGAGAAGCGGGTGGGCTCGGACGAGACCTGGGATAAGGCCGAGAGATCGCTGGAGGACGCGCTGAACCAGAAGGGGTTGGAATGGGGTCTGCAGCCGGGGGAGGGCGCCTTCTACGGCCCCAAGATCGAGTTCTCGCTGCGCGACTGCCTGAACCGGGTCTGGCAGCTCGGCACCATTCAGCTCGATTTCTCGATGCCGGAGCGCCTCGGCGCCCACTACATCGCCGAGGACAACAGCCGCAAGGTGCCGGTCATGCTGCACCGCGCCATCCTCGGCTCGCTGGAGCGATTCATCGGCATTCTCATCGAGCACTATGCCGGCGCCTTGCCGGTATGGCTCGCTCCGGTGCAGGCGGTGGTGCTCAACATCACCGACCGCCAGGCAGAGTATGTCCGGGAGGTGGTTAAGGCGTTGCGTGACAAGGGCTTCCGGGCGGAATCGGACTTGAGAAACGAGAAGATCGGCTTTAAAATCCGCGAGCACACGTTGCAGAGGGTGCCCTACCTGCTGGTGGTCGGCGACCGCGAGGTCGAGACGCGAACCCTCGCCGTTCGAGATCGCAAGGGCCAGGACATCGGCACCCTCGGTATCGAGGACTTCATCGCCCGCCTGCGCGGCGAGGTCTCGAATCGAACCCATTGACGTCCGGATCGGCGCTGAACCCAAGCTTCTGCGTCGCCGGTCGTTTTTGTTTTTGTAACTGGAGGAACCTGCTATCGCTGCGCCAAAGAGAAACCGCGTAAATCAAGAAATCAACGTACCGGACGTGCGACTAATAGACGCGGAAGGCAACCAGGTTGGTATCGTCGCCTTGATGGATGCCCAAGGCCGGGCGGACCAGGAAGGGTTGGATTTGGTGGAGATCGTGCCCAATGCGGACCCCCCGGTCTGCCGGCTCATGGACTACGGAAAGTTCCGCTTCGATCAAAAAAAGAAGCAGGCCGAGGCGAAGAAGAAGCAGAAGCAGGTTCAGGTCAAGGAGGTCAAGTTCCGTCCGGGAACGGACGAGGGAGACTATCAGGTGAAACTACGCAACCTGACGCGTTTCCTAAACGACGGGGACAAGGCCAAGGTCACCATGCGGTTCCGCGGTCGCGAGCATGCCCACCGGGAACTGGGTTTGGACGTGCTTCGGCGCGTGGAACAGGACCTTGCCGAGATCAGTACCGTGGAGCAACAGCCGCAGATGGAAGGGCGGCAAATGGTGATGGTGCTGGGTCCCAAGAAAAAATAGCGGCGGCTGCAGTCGCCGAAACTGTCAATAGCGGAGTACGAGATGCCCAAGATCAAGACCAATCGCGGTGCGGCGAAGCGTTTCAAGCGCACCGCGTCCGGCACGTTCAAGCGGAACGCGTCCCATCGGCGCCACATCCTGACCAAGAAGGCGACCAAGCGGAAGCGTCATCTGCGCGATCCCGCCTATCTGCATAAGGCCGACACGAGAGCCGCGCAGCGGATGATCCCCTACTGCTAGCGCCCAGGGGCGATCAGGATCGATGGTCCACGAGTGACCCGAATATAGAATCTGAACGAGACCGGAGCAAAGTTCCATGCCACGCGTAAAACGGGGCGTTACAGCACGCGCCCGCCACAAGAAGGTGCTGAATGAGGCCAAAGGCTATTATGGTGCCCGCAGCAAGGTATTCCGTGTTGCCAAGCAGGCGGTCATCAAGGCCGGCCAGTATGCTTACCGCGATCGTCGCCAGAAGAAGCGCCAGTTCCGCGCGCTTTGGATCGTGCGCATCAACGCGGCGGCGCACGAGAACGGCCTGTCATACAGCCGCCTGATCAACGGCCTCAAGCAGGCCGGGGTCGAGGTCGATCGCAAGGTGCTCGCGGATATCGCCTTCCACGACAAGGACGGTTTCGCGGCCCTCGCCGAGCAGGCGAAAGCCGCGCTCGCCGCCTGACCCCGAGGCCGATCCTCGGCCCGGGCGCGCACGAGGGGAAAGGCTAGGGTCTTTCCCCTTTTCTTTGCGTTGCGAGACAAGCGCGAGCGGGGCGCGGTGCACCTCGGGCGGAGGCGTTTACCCCGCGGCGAGGCGCTTCGCGCCCGGTCTCGCGGCATTGACTCCGCCTGTTCTGCCAGATCCAGACGAGCCGATCTCCCATCAGGGCGCACAAGGCAACATCATGACCGAAGACACCGGACTCGGTATCGACCCCCTCCGTGACGAGGCGCTCGACGAAATCCAGCGGGCATCCGACCTTTCCGCGCTCGACCAGGTGCGCGTGCGCTACCTCGGCAAGAGCGGACGGCTCACCGCCCGTCTCAAGCAGCTCGGCAGCCTGTCCGCGGAGCAAAGGCCCCAGGCCGGGCAGGCTATCAATCGGGCCAAGGCCGCTGTGCAGGCTGCGATCGAGGAGCGCAGATCGGCACTGGAGCAGGTCGCACTGACGGCGCGGCTCGCCGCCGAGCGGGTCGATGTCACCCTGCCCGGTCGCGGTCAGGCACCGGGTGGGCTGCATCCGATCACCCGCACCCTGCTGCGCATCGAGCGTCTATTCGCCAACGCCGGGTTCAGCGTTGCCGAAGGACCGGAGGTTGAGGACGACTATCACAACTTCGAGGCCCTCAACATCCCTGCCCATCACCCGGCGCGCGCGATGCATGACACCTTCTACTTCGATCAGCACCTGCTGCTGCGAACCCATACCTCGCCGGTGCAGATCCGGGTGATGGAACACCAGGCTCCGCCGTTGCGGATCATCGCGCCGGGGCGGGTCTATCGCTGTGACTCGGACCTGACGCACACGCCGATGTTCCATCAGGTCGAGGGGTTGGTGGTCGACGCGCAGGTGAGCTTCGCGGACCTCAAAGGGGTGCTCTACGATTTCCTGACCAACTTCTTCGAACGCGACCTCAAGCTGCGTTTTCGCCCGTCCTACTTCCCCTTCACGGAGCCGTCGGCGGAGGTCGACATCCAGTGCGTGATGTGCAATGGGACAGGCTGCCGCGTGTGCAAGCAGAGCGGCTGGCTGGAGGTGCTCGGTTGCGGCATGGTCTATCCAGAGGTGTTCCGTCACGTGGGAATCGACCCGGAGCGCTACCTCGGATACGCGTTCGGCATGGGGGTCGAGCGCCTAGCGATGCTTCGTTACGGCATCAATGACATCCGCCTTTATTTCGAGAATGACTTGAGGTTTCTTCGTCAGTTCTCTTAATAATCTAGAAAAAATAGATTTATCTGCTTTGGCTGGGGCGTTCATCCGAGGAAGAGCGACAGCGGAGTGGGTCCCGTCCGGCACGTGGTCGGGCGTTGCAGACAGGATTTCGGACAATGCGATTCAGTGAGTCTTGGTTGCGCGAGTGGGTGAATCCACCGGTGGATACCGCCACGCTCGCAGATCAATTAAGCATGGCGGGCCTCGAGGTGGACGCGGTGGAGCCGGCAGCACCGGACTTCGCCGGAGTCGTGGTCGGTGAAGTCCTGACCGTGGATCCGCACCCGGACGCGGAGAAGCTGCGCGTGTGCAGAGTCGATCTGGGCGCGGGAGATCCGCTGCAAATCGTCTGCGGCGCCTCCAACGTCGCCCCGGGGATGCGGGTGCCGGTCGCCACCGTGGGCGCCAGGCTTCCCGGGGATTTCAGGATCAAGCGCGCCAAGCTGCGGGGCGTCGAGTCTCAGGGCATGATCTGCTCCGCCGCTGAGCTCGGTCTCGCGGAGTCGTCCGCTGGAATCATGCCGCTTCCCGCGGACGCGCCAACCGGGAAGGACATCCGGTACTACCTGGACCTCGACGATTCCTGTATCGAGCTCGACCTCACGCCCGACCGCAGTGACTGCCTCAGCGTCGCCGGTGTGGCCAGGGAGGTCGGCGTCATCAACCGCTGCGTGGTCTCGCAGTCGGACGTCACCCCTGTGCCACCCGAAGGCGAGGAAAGCTTTCCGGTTCACTTGGAGGCGCCGGAGGCCTGTCCTCGCTACGTCTGCCGTGTCGTTCGGGGCATTGATCCGAGCGCGGAGACGCCCCTGTGGATGAGGGAGCGTCTGCGGCGGAGCGGCCTGCGCGCGATCGCACCGGTCGTGGACGTCACCAACTATGTGCTCCTCGAGCTCGGACAGCCGATGCACGGGTTCGATCTCGGTCGGGTGGAGGGAGAGATTCGGGTGCGTATGGCCCGTACCGGCGAGCGGCTCGCATTGCTGAACGGGGAGGAGATCGAGCTGCGGGACGATACCCTCGTCATCGCCGACCGTCAGCGAGCGGTCGCCTTGGCCGGAATCATGGGCGGCGCCGAAACGGCCGTCGAGGCACAAACCCGCGATGTCCTGCTCGAGAGCGCCTTCTTCGCACCCGCCGCAATAAGCGGCAGGGCGCGCAGCTATGGCCTGCATACCGATTCCTCCCATCGCTTCGAGCGCGGCGTGGACCCGGAGCTGCAAACGGCCGCGGTGGAGCGCGCGACACGCCTTCTGTTGGCAATCGCGGGCGGCCGGCCCGGCCCGGTCGTCGAGGTGACGGCGGCGGAGCACCTGCCGCGACGATCGCTGATCGCGCTGCGTCGAGAGCGGTTGCGCAGGGTGCTGGGCGTGGATCTTCCCGACGCCACCGTGGAGGATATCCTGATGCGGCTTGGAATGGAGGTCACCGCAGATCCTGAGGGTTGGAAGGTTCTGCCGCCGAGTGGGCGTTTCGACGCGGTCGAGGAGGTCGACCTCATCGCGGAGGTGGGACGAATTCACGGCTACCTGAATATTCCCATCTCGCACGCTTGCTCCGCGGCCGCGACCAAAGCCCCACCGGAGGCGGCCTTCGACCTCGAGCGGGCCAAGCTGGCCCTGGTGAACCGGGGATTTCAGGAGGTCATCACCTACAGCTTCGTCAGTCCGGAGGTGCAGCAGAGGATCGAGCCGCGGCACCCCGTGTTGGCTTTGGCCAATCCGCTTTCCTCCGATATGTCCGTTATGCGCACCAGCCTTTGGCCGGGGTTGCTTGCGGCGGCGCGCCAGAATCAGGCTCGGCAGCAAGATCGGGTGCGCATCTTCGAGAGCGGGCTTCGCTTTGTGAACGGGGACCAGGGCCTGAACCAGGATCCGATGCTCGCCGGCCTCGTGGTGGGCTCGTCGGAGCCGGAGCAGTGGCATCAGCCCGCGCGTGCGGCGGACTTCTTCGACGCCAAGGCCGACGTCGAGACGGTACTGCGTCTCACCGGCTGCGCGGCATCCTTCGAATTCGCCCCAGCAGAGCACCCCGCCCTGCACCCGGGGCAGACGGCGGGCATCTTTCATGACGGACGCAGCGTCGGTTTGCTGGGCATGCTGCACCCGGCGATCGCCTCTGATTTCGACATCGGTGGCAATGCCTTTCTGTTCGAGCTGCAGTTGGGCGAGCTCGAGTCTGGTGTGCTTCCCGCCTTCGCGCCTGTTTCCAAGTTCCCGTCCATTCGGCGCGATCTCGCCATCCTGGTTGGCGTAGATGTCTCCTACCGACAGGTCCGCGAATGTGTGGCCGCTGCGGCATCCGAACTGCTGCGTGAACTGGTGCTATTCGACGTGTATCGCGGCGATAAGATAGATTCAAGGCTAAAAAGTCTAGCTTTAGGATTGATTTTGCAAGCATCTTCTCAGACACTTACAGATCGGGAAGTCGAGCAGACCATCACGCGCGTTCTGGATCGGCTGGCGACAGAGCTTGGCGCGAGACTGAGGGATTGATCCAAATGGCACTGACCAAGGCCGACATGGCCGAGAACCTTTTCGAAGAGTTGGGTCTCAACAAGCGCGAGGCCAAGGACATGGTCGAGATGTTCTTCGAGGAAATACGATCGGCCCTTGAGAAAGGCGAGCAGGTCAAGCTGTCCGGTTTCGGGAATTTTGATCTGAGGGAGAAGAAGCAGCGCCCGGGAAGAAATCCGAAAACAGGTGAAGAAATCCCGATAACCGCCCGTCGCGTCGTAACTTTCCGTCCAGGACAAAAACTAAAATCGCGGGTGGAAGCCTATGCTGGAAGCGAGCAATAACGCCGCTGAGCTGCCGCCGATCCCCGGCAAGCGCTACTTCACCATCGGTGAGGTCAGCGAATTGTGCGGGGTCAAGCCCCACGTGCTCCGATACTGGGAACAGGAGTTTCCTCAACTCAAGCCCGTAAAGCGAAGGGGAAACCGGCGTTACTATCAGCGTCATGATGTGCTGATGGTGAGACAAATCCGCAGTCTGCTGTACGAGCAAGGTTTCACCATTGGCGGCGCCAGGCAGCAACTGTCCGGCGAGACAGCCAAGCAAGACCTTTCCCAAAGCCACCAGATCATCCACCAGATGCGGCTGGAGCTTGAGGAGATCCTACATCTGCTCAAACGCTGAGTGGACACCGTCAACGGCTAGTTTGACAACCCAGTCCGCCAAGAATACCCTTTGACGCTTCCCGGGGCGTAGCGCAGCCTGGTAGCGCACCTGAATGGGGTTCAGGTGGTCGGAGGTTCAAATCCTCTCGCCCCGACCA
>CAYNBI010000041.1:0-31521 GCA_964395315.1 uncultured Chromatiaceae bacterium
TGAAGGGGTTCATCAGGATGGTGAGCTTGCGCTCGCGCTCGTTCTCCAGCGTGCGCGTGGCCATCACCGCCGGTACGTTGCACCCGAAGCCCACGATCAGCGGCACGAAAGCCTTGCCGGGCAGACCGATGGAACGCATGAACCGGTCCATGACGAAGGCGGCGCGGGCCATGTATCCGGTGTCTTCCACCACGGACAGGAAGAGATAGAGACTGGCGATGATGGGGACGAAGGTAGCCACCACCTGCAGCCCGCCGCCGACTCCTCCGGCAAGGATCAGGCTCAGCCAACCCGGGGCACCCAGCCCCGCTAGCCAGGCCCCCAGCCCGTCCACGAACAGGGCGCCGGCAACGCCGTCGAAGAAGTCGATGAAGGCCCCGCCCAGGTTGATGGTGAAGACGAACATCAGGTACATGACCGCGAGAAAGAGCGGAATGCCCCAGATGCGGCTCAACACCACCCGGTCAATGCGATCGGTGAGGGTCTTGCCGACCCGGCCGCGGTGCCTGGCGACCCGTTGCGCCAGCGCGTGGGCGTGACCGAAGCGGGTATCGGCGATGTGGATATCGGCCTCCTCCCCCGAGCGGTCTTCGATCACCGTGCGCCAGTGTGCGGCGAGCTTCCGGGTCTCCGCGTCCGCGATGCCGTCCGCGGCGGGGTCGCCCTCTAACAGCTTGAGCGCCAGCCAGCGGGTGTTGGCCTTGGCGGCATCGGCCTCGAAGCGCGGCGCGATATCCGCCACCGCCTGCTCCACGCACTCCTCTTGGGCGAGGGAAAAACCTCCCCCCTGCTTGCCGTCGGCGACCGACAGCATGCGCGCCTTGAGCTCGGTGAGCCCCTCCTGCGTCACCGCCACCACCGGCACCGCGGGACAGCCTATCTCGCGCGAGAGCAGACCGGGATCGAGCTCGATGCCGCGCTTGCGCGCCACGTCCATCATGTTCAGCGCCAGGATCAGGGGCACTCCCATCTCCAGCAACTGCACCGTGAGATAAAGGTTGCGCTCCAGATTGGACGCGTCCACCACGTTGACGATCAGGTCCGCGTCGCGGGACAGCAGATAGTCGCGCGTCACCCGCTCGTCCAGGGAGCCGGCGTCGAGAGAGTAGATGCCCGGCAGGTCGATGACCCGAATCTCGCGCCGGTCGAGCTCCAGACGGCCTTCCTTGCGCTCCACCGTGACCCCCGGCCAGTTGCCCGTCTTCTGCCGAATGCCGGTGAAGGCGTTGAACAGTGCCGACTTGCCGCAGTTGGGGTTCCCCGCCAGGGCAATAGTCAAGGCGCCGGGGGGTTTCTCCGAGATCACTTGACCGTCATTCTCGCAACAGGCCATATCGATGCCACTGACTAGGTTCGAGGGCGGGGCACGGGGCAGTGAGTAGGTTACGCCGAAGACGCATCAGGCACGGCATGCCGCGTCAGGGGTTCCACCGACAGTTTGTCGACGACGCCGCCGCCGAGCGCGACGCGGGTGTCGCCGAGGGAGACCACAAGCCCGCTGCCGCGATGCTGCAGGACCCGGATCTCGCTGCCGACGCGCACGCCCAGCGCCATGAGCCGGCGCACGAGCTGGCGTCCCCCGCGGATTTCGGCGACCCGCGCGGGAATACCGAGAGCCAGATCCTTGAGCGGAACGAGGGACGGCTGCGCGCGTGCCATGAAGAGTTCCGACGAAAAGCCGAATGGGAATCGTTCCCGTTAGTGTACCGCCAACGCGGGTGCAGCACAGCCGCGCGTGGCGTGGGGTGACGTCCTAGGTCAGGTCGAAGCGGTCGAACTGCATGCTGAACTGGCCCCGGCCCTGGGTCTGGCTGCGCAGATCCGTCGTGTATCCCAGCAGGCGCTCAAGGGCCACCTCGCAGTCGATGGTGACAGTCTCGCCTTCCGTCCGAGTGTCGCGAATCACCGCGTGGCGGGACTGCAGATCCCCCAGCACCGCGCCAAGATTGGACTCGGGAACCACCACCTCCACCGCCATCAACGGCCGCAGGAGCGCCGGCTCGGCCGTCTCAACCGCCTTGTGCACCGCCCTGGATGCGGCAGCGCTCAGGGCCTCGGTTGTGGACGCCTGGCCGAACAGCTCAACCTGCGAGACCGCCACCTCCACGTCTTGCACGGCGGCGCCCTGCAAGGGACCGGCCGCGAGGGCAAGACGCACGCCAACATCCACCGCCCGGATCTGCTCGGGGTTCATAACAGCCCCCTCCGGAAGCACGGAGGCGGCGTTGCGGACCAGAATACCGGCGCCGCGATCGCGTGGGAAAATTTTGACCACCACACGGGCAGTGCGTTCCGGAATCCGCTGATCCGGCACCGGAGGCGGTGCATAGAGGGCGTCGCCGACGGCCGCGGCGCGGACGGTCTCCCGCACCGCCACCGCCGGGCGCCCTGTGCGCACCTTGAGGCCGAACTCCCGCTCCAGGCGCTCGAGCACGATCTGCAGATGCAGCTCGCCCATGCCGCGCAGCAGGCGCTGTCCCGTCTCCCGGTCCTCCTCCAAACGCAGAGTCGGGTCCTCCTGCAGGGCCTTGTCGAGCGCCTCCAGCAGCTTCTCCTCATCGGCCTTGGCGGCGGGCTCGATTGCAAGGCTCAACACCGGATCGCGGGTGTCGATGCGCTCGAGGCTCAGCACATGGCCCGGCTGGCACAGGGTGTCTCCCGTGGTGGCGTAACGCAGGCCGGCGAGCAGCACGATCTGACCCGGCTCGGCAACGTCGAGCTTGGTCTTGCGTCCCGCGTCCACGTCGAAAATCCGTGCCACGTGCTCCTTTACCGTGCGACCCTCGGTGGTCAGAAACTCCACCGTATCGCCGGGCCGCAGGCGGTTCTGATAGACCCGGGTGAAGACGTGGCGCCGGCCTTCCCACATCTGGACCTTGAAGACCAGGGCGGCGAGCGGCCCCTTACCGTCCATCGCCACCGTCTCCAGCGTGCCGTCCGGCCGCAACGCGGAGGAGGGCGGTCGGTCCAGTGGCGCAGGCAGAAGCTCTACCGCCGCGTCGAGCACCGGCTGCACGCCGAGGTTGCGCAAGGCGCTACCCCCGAAGCAGGGGAAAAAACGCCCGGCCAGGGTGCCGCGCCGCAGCGCCGCCCACAATTCTCCCGAATCGGGCTCGTCGCCCGAGAGGACGCGGTCCGCGAGACCCTCGTCCGCTTCCGCCGCCGCCAGCAGCAGACCCTCTCGGTAGGCGTTCACCTGCTGCCAGATGCTCTCGGGACAGGGCTCGGAGATAACCTCCTGCCCGAGCTCACCGGTGAACTTCAGCAGGGTCTTGTCGATCAGATGGACAACGGAGTGCTGATCGGCCAGTGGAATGGTGATGGCAACCGGATCACCGCCGAGCCGCTTGCGGATGCTCGCGAGGCTATGATCGAAGTCGGCCCCCGGTCGATCCATCTTGTTGATGAAGAAGAGCACGGGGAGATTGAACCGCGAGCGTTGGCGCCACACGGTTTCGGTTTGCGGCTCGACACCGCGCACGCCGTCGAGCACGAGGATGCAGCCGTCGAGGACGCGCATCGAGCGCTCCACCTCGATCGTGAAGTCCACGTGCCCGGGGGTGTCCACGATCTGCAGTATGTGATCGCGCCAGGGAGCCTTGGTCACCGCCGAGGTAATTGTGATGCCGTGGCTCTGCTCCTCGGCCATGTAGTCCATGTGGGCCGCGCCATCGTGCACCTCGCCGATCTTGTGCGAGGCGCCCGTGTAGTAGAGTATGCGCTCGGTCAGGGTGGTCTTGCCCGCGTCCACGTGGGCGGCGACGCCGATGTTACGAACATGAGAGAGCGGCGAAGGCTTGCTCATTGAGAATCCGAGGAATCGAAGTGCGATGAAGAAAAGGCGATTGATGCAGAGGGGTAAGGTTCACGGCTGGTTGGCGCGGCTCGCCGTTGCCGTGCCGGCGGCGCTCCTGGCGTTGCCCGCCATGTCGTCCACCACCTTCCGACTAGAAAGGCCGGGCGACAGCGTCATCGGTGAGCCATTCTATTTTAAGACCCGGCACGAGGATACCCTGCTCGACGTGGCCCGGCACAACAACCTTGGCTACGACGACATGAAGTACGCCAACCAGGACGTGGACATGTGGCTGCCGGGAGACAACACCGAGGTGCTGGTGCCGACGATGTACGTGCTGCCCGACGCCCCGCGCGAGGGCATCGTGGTGAACCTCGCCGAGAAGCGCCTGTACTATTATCCCGAAAGCGGCGAGGTCGCCACATACCCCATCGGCATCGGCCGCGAAGGCTGGAGCACCCCCCTCGGCAAGTTCCACATCGCGCGCAAGGTGAAGGACCCAACCTGGACGCCTCCGGCGTCGATCCGCGCCGAGCACGCCGCCCAGGGAGACATCCTGCCCGCAGTGGTACCGGCGGGGCCTGACAATCCGCTCGGTCAGTACGCCCTGCGCCTCAGCGCCGAGGGGTACCTGATCCACGGCACCAACAAGCCCTGGGGACAAGGGCTGGAAGTCAGCCACGGCTGCATTCGAATGAATCCGGAGAGCATCGAGGAGCTCTTCCCTCAGGTATCGGTCAAGACCCCGGTAACCATCGTCAGTCAGCCGTTCAAGACCGGTTGGCTAGGCGACGACCTGTACCTGGAAGTGCACGCCAAGGACGGGGACGCCGGCAAGCCGTTGTCGGAGGTTATTCCGCCGTCGGTCGCCAACGCGGAAGGTGTGAGTGTGGATTGGGAGGAGGTGCGAAGGGCGGTGTCTGCGAATACCGGCCTCCCGCACTTGGTGGGAGGCCGGCAAAAACCAGGGAACTGGCTTTACTTGGACATGATCTTCTGATAAGCGCGATCCATACGCGCGGTGTTCGCATCGCAGCAGGCCTGGGCGGCGTTAGCCTTGTCCAGGGCCTCCTGGGCCATGTCACGAGCGTGCTGATCCGTGCAGGCGCCCAGAAGGCTAATGCCCAGGACGGCGGCTGCGGACAGGGAAGCGAGCTTGACGGTCTTGGAAATCATTGCAATGTCTCCTTATGAAAAAAGATGCCAATCGGCCCTTTTTGTATAACACATCGTCAGGGTTTTTCCGAATAACCACCGACGAAAACACATGGCGAGCGCCGATGAACCCTATTGGTCCGGCTACGGCCCCGCGCGTCCAGACCCCTGTACGAGTCCCTCCAGCTGTCCCGTGAGGGGCCGCTGTCCCGGCACGGCAGGCGTCCGCATCGAAAGGTGCCACAGTGTTCAGTGCTACGCAAGCGGCAGCATATCAACCCCGGCCCGATGGCGGCGGACGTACTCGTACATGACGATCGACGCCGCCACGCTCACGTTCAGGCTCTGCACCGGACCGAAGTGGGGAATGGTCAGACGACCCATGCCAGCGTACGCGTTCGGGTCGAAGCTCAGGCCACCCTCCTCGTGCCCGAAGATGAACGCCGACTTGAGCGGTAGTTCGGCATCGAACAGGCATTCACCACCGCCTGGCTCCAGCGTGAAGCAGCAATATCCGTCGGCTTCCAGCGCCCCGTGACAGGTAGCAAAGGTATCGTGAAAGCGAGCCGGCACTGCGCGGAAGGCACCCTTGGCGGGAGCCGGGTCGAAGGGACCGACGCCGATCAGATGTACCGCGCGGGCACCGAAGGCCTGTGCGCTCCGGAAGATCTTGGGCACGTTGAAGCCGGCCTTGAGATGGTCGAGCACCATCACGAACGGAAACGGGCCAGGCTCGGCCAGGGGATTGCGCCGCTTTTCCCTTTCATAGCGCTGCAGCGCGTCCAGCCGCCCCCGTCTCTTTCTTCCGCTCGATGACATGGCGCGGAATTCTGACACAATCTCGCCGGACGCCAGTATCAAACCGTCCCGCGGCGGGTACGCTAAGCGCACCGACGGGGCGTTGCCCGCTCCGCGGTTCGGAGCTGCTGGTCACGGAACCTCGACAACATGGTGAAGCGTTACTACGACAAGGGCGGTGACGCTCAGGCCCCGAATCCCTTCCGCTGCGAAGGCTTTCTGCGCAACGGGGCGATACCGCGGCACGACGGCGGCGAAATGCCGATCGGTGCGCTGCCCCCGTTCCTGCGCGCCCTCCTGGTCACCGACGGCACCGTGACCAAGATCCTGGAGGCCTACTTCTGGGAACCGGTCGAGGTGCAGACCCAAAAGCAGGAATTCGCGACTGCAGAGCGGCCAATTGATTGGATCCAGATCGACGCCGGCGACCGGGTGCTGATCCGCAATGCCCGGCTGCGCGGCACCGACAGCGGCCAGGTGTACGCCACCGCATTCTCCGTCATCCGCCCGGAGCTGATCCCGGATACCTTTCGGCAACGCCTGATCGACCGTGAGATCGGTATCGGCGTGCTCATCCGCGACAGCGGGCTCGAAAGCTACCGCGAGGTGCTAGAGGTCGGCATCGAGCCCCCTGACGCGCATGAGCCGGCCAGCACCTGCGAGCATGTCTTTCGAACCTACCGCATCATCATCGGCCAGGCACCCGTGATTCTGATCACCGAGAGTTTCCCGCTGGACCTGTACCGCTAAACGAGCCCCCGTCCCGTTCGATCAACGAATAGCCCACTCGCTTGACTCTCGGAGCGCCGCGACGCGGGCCAGCAAAAATCGGAAGCTACCCGCCACCGAAAGGCGACCGCCCGCCGACGCGAAAGAGATGCCGGGCCAATATGTTGCCGTATCGCAGGCAACCATCCCGGTCGGTACCGCCTCGACCGGCGTCGGCACCATGGGGACCTTACTCCTCGGCATCTTCTCGTATAGAAGAGTGGGCGCATCTGACCCGCTTCTTGTTCGTCGGCTTGATCGTGGCGGGCATCCGGGAGCTAAAGCCGACCTCCTACTATTGACCGCGACCTTTCGAACGTCGAGTCACGCAAGCGATTTGCGGCGGTTTAGGGATTCGATGAAAAAATGGGGGACGCAAGTGGCGGGATATCTTTGAAACAGGCGATTTTGTTTGTTATTCTATTTTAATGTTTGTCCTTCGATCCGATCTACTTCATGGCTACCCTGTACCCCAAGCACAACCCGGTGACCGCTTGCGGCTCGCTCAAGCGCGGCAAAGACTACGAGGTGCGCAACAACACCCGGCAGCCGAGGCTCAATGTCAACGGCACCCCCGATCTCCATCGTCGTGCCCCGGAGGCGTGCTTCGACGAGACGGACAACGCCAACCCCACGCTCGCCTTGCTCGGGCAACTGGGGCGCCTGAGCCTCGACGCCACCCAAGGTAGCGGGCACCGCTTGGCTGAGTGCATTTGCGCCCCCCGTCGACTCGCGGCATCCTTGCGCTCAAAGGTGACCGGCACGGCCCTGTGCCTGTGCCTCAGCCTGCTCACTGCCGGTTGCAGCCCGAGCCTGCCAACCAAGGCGGAAAACGTCGCCGATCTTCCCAACCCGATGTTCAATGCAACGTATTCTGCAGACGCAGATGTCCCGTTCGTTACGGAGCCAAGAAAGGCCAGTGCATCTCGTTCCGGGCGGGACAACTTTGGGTCGGAGAGCGCATCGCGCAGGACCAGGGAAATGGCAGATTGGGTTGTCAGCTCACGAGACAACCTCAACATGCCGTTCGCAATTATCGATAAGGTGAACGCCAAGGTCTATGTATTCGGCCCGGACGGACAGTTCTACGGAGCAGCGCCCGTACTGCTTGGAATGGCGAAGGGCGATCACACTATGCCCGGCATCGGAAAAATGCCGATGTCTCGTATCCCGTTCTCGGAGCGTACGACACCGGCGGGTCGTTTCGTCACAGTAATGGGCCTCGATCCCAAGGGCGAGGATACACTCTGGCTGGACTACGAAGGCGCCCTCTCGATGCATGCGGTCGTCAAGGGCACAGCCAAGGATCGCCGGGCGGAGCGCCTGGCCAGCGCAACGCCGCTTGATAACCGCATTTCGTTTGGCTGCATCAATGTTCCCGTGCCGTTCTTCGAAAACGTAATAGCGACCAAGTTCTCCGATCAGGCCGGCATTGTTTACATATTGCCGGAAACCAAGCAGTTCGGAAAATCGTAGGTCGATTCCGGATCCCTCCATTCTCAAGGGCTCGTGGCCCTTGAAAATGCCGGGGCTTCCTGCCCCGACGGGGAGCGCAATGAATCAGCGCTTCCCGCACGTATCGGCTTCTGGGATCGAATTGATTGGGTCACCAAGATTCGCGCTTGGAGAGCAAGTGTCCCCTGCGTTACTGAAAGACAAGCGCCCCTGACCCCAGGGCGCCAAGCGTCTGTGTGTCACATAGCTCGTTGATCGAGTGGGGGGTGGAATTGATGCGCTCGAAAGGCGGTTCCCACCCCTTCTTCTTGTCGATCCAGCTCCGCAGGGGCATGACCATTGGCAGATGGCCGTTCGGGCGATACCAGGAATCGACGCTCCAGGGAAGTCCGGTCTCCGTATCGATGATGACGGCGGTCCAGTGAACCGCGGTGAGATCGAAACGAGCGCGCACCTTGGGCGATGAGACCGTCCACCCGGTCAGTTCCCCGATGTCCCGGAGAATATGCAGATAAGTCGTGCTGTTGCTGGCGTTATCGACGCAATCCGTCCGCCCCTCGATTGCCGCCTCGAATTCGTTGATGGGAAGGTCATTGGCCAACAATGGCTGATATTTTTGTGCCAGCAATTCCATTTGCCAGATACCGATACGCACGTGCTGCAATCGATCGTGAAGACTAGTGCCCGGGCATGCCGTCATTCGCCTTTTCAGCAGCGCGATGTCGTCGGGAGTGAAGGTCATGGTCTGTCTGCGCGCACACGACCAGTTAAAGCAGATTCGCAGCGTCACGGACCCATCCGTGCCGATCACGTACTCTGGCGGAAGTGGAATCGAAACTGATTCCCGGGCGCCGTCGGAGTAGTTCGCCGGTGACGAGGCGGCACCAACCAAGTCGGTATGACTGACGAACATGCCGAAAAGACCGGTCACAACGGACCGGAGAAGCATATTAGCCACTACTCTGGTGCCAAAGGGTTTTGCCAAAATGAAGCCGAAGGGCTCTTTGTTCGGGTGAGCTTCCCTCTGTCTTCCGTCTTCGAAGGGAGTGTCCTCAGGCTACCAGACGTCCCTCCTGTTGAGCCGTACCCCAGTCTTTCAGGAACTGCACTAGTGGCGGAGCCGGGGGTGGAGCGCAACTGCCGAGTCCCTTCACCCGGCGTCCCGCCTTCGACGCTTGCCGTCAACTTAGGCCTTTCGATCCCCAAGTTAACGGCAAGATCGATCAATACCGGGAACTGATCAGCCGCGCGGCGGAATCGGTTCCGGAGCCGGCGCCGGTGGCGGTGGCTCATGCTTCGATTCGGTGCTGCAACCCGAGAGCCCCAGCCCCAGCGACAACACCAAAGCAATGCTGGTAAGAAGGGCAGTTATAGATGTCTTGTTCATTTGCCGTTACCCATTTTGAGTTCGCTTTTGAAATTCACGCTGCTGAAAGTACAGCAGCGATGTCGGTGCTTGATTCCCACCAGCACCCACATGGAACTGTCTGTCCATGTGTTGCCCAATATCTAATCTCTACGCCTGACTGTCAATGTTGTTAGCAGTTTTTGCCGATTGAGGATGTTTGACTGCTAGGCGACCGTCTGAGGCCCGTCACATTCCCGTTGCTTTCAGAAGGGCGCCACTGTGTGCACCACCACCGAATAGATCGGCGTAAAACAAGCCGGTCAACTTTGGGTTGCCGGTAGACAACTTAACAGGCCTATGTGGACTCCCCCCGTTTGCTAGGTGACTCGAGTCTTGGCGTTGAGGATCGACTGCGTGCATCTATCCGGCCTGTTAGAGGTTCAGTCAGCCACGCCGACCCACTGCGCGCGTGTCGGCCTTACGCTTGGCCGGACTTGGCGTTCACCGCCTCCATGATCGTCCTGCCTACGCCGAAGTAAGAAATCATCCCGATCAGCTTGTGCGTCTTCTCGTCCACCACGGGCAGGTTGGCCTTGGCCCGATAGAGAGTCAGCAGGGTCTCGACGATTGGCGTTTCGGGATGGACCACGGCGACATTCTCTGTCTTCAGACAGCGGGTGACGGGCTCGTCCAAGTGGCGTTTTAAGCGCTCTGCCACTTGTTCCAGTGAGTTCCTTACAAACGGAACCCTGTCCAAGCCGCCTGGCATGGTGACCGCCGAGGGCAGGCAGAGGTACAGCAGGCAATTGGCGGTGAGCATCCCCTGAAAGACGCCGTCGTCGTCCACCACAGGGAGGGCGCGGCGCTGTTTGTTCAGGATCTGCTGGGCAGCCTCGGCGATTGTATCGTCGGCTCTCAGCACCACAGGCTTGGGATTCATGAACAGCTTGGCGGTCAAGAAAGTCCCCCGGTTCGATGGCATTGGCACCGTAGTATCCACCAAGCCTAGCTGGCCCCGAACTTCTTCGCTCTGCATCAAGCGTCGGGGGATGTGTATACAGGCTTTCCAGTATCGCGTATGAGTGCCGGCTATCTTCTTCGCCCATCAAGCGGGAGAAGGCGGGGATTCGTTCGAAACCGGCCATGCTGGCCGGGTGGATGCTGCTCTTGGGCACATCACCATGCATGACGATCCAGGAGCAACGCAGGGCAATGGCCTGGTACGCCGTGCCCCGGTTCCTGTATGCGCCTTAGAGCTGAGATCCCGACGAAACTCTCCCGCGAGGCCTGGTCCGCGTGTTGGCGGTGCGCGCGAAGACCATCTCTGATCAAGGGAGTCGGCAAACCGAGCGGCACCGAGTCCGTAAAATCGGGCGCATCGGACCGCGGCCCGCATCGCGGGAAGAGCGGCGCCGCGCGGCTAGACTAGCGTTCCCGGCGCAGCCTGTAGAATCGAAGGCGGCATCGCGGGCGCCGATGCGACGCGTCCGTTTCACAGCATTGGGGGGTGAGCATGGCCTGGGTCTATCTCTTGATTGCCGGTGTTTTCGAATGGGGCTGGCCGGTGGGCCTCAAGCTCGGAATTGCCGACACGGGCACGCGCTGGGGCTGGATCGCGTTTGCCGGCGTCTGCATGGCCGCCAGCGGCGCCCTGCTGTTGATGGCGCAGAGAACGATCCCGATGGGCACCGCTTACGCCGTCTGGACCGGAATCGGCGCCGTCGGCACCTTCTTGCTTGGCATCTTCCTGTTTGGCGAGCCGGCAAATCTAACCCGCTTCTTCTTCGTCGGCCTGATCGTGGTGGGCATCGTGGGCCTCAAGCTCGCCTCGGCCCATTGACCAGATCGCGTCGGGCGGGCGGGTGCTGACGCCTGTGCCTTATACTCGCGGTTCACGGGGCCAACCGGGTCAGGAACCAAAACATATGCGCTGCTGGGCTCGCTATCTCTTCCTCGTCGTTGTCGCCACGCTCGCCGCGGGCCAGTGGATCGCCGCCTGCGGCCAGAAGGGCGACCTCTACCTGCCCAAGCCCGAACCTGCGGCAAAGCAGGCCAAGCCCGTCCCCGCTGGCGTGGACGTTCCCGAGGTACAGACCGGGGAGTCGCTCGAGATCGAAGACGACATCGCAGAGGCCAATGCGATCGGGACCGGAGACGGAGACTGACCGCATGGATCACTTCCGCTACCGCGACGACACCCTACACGCGGAGGACGTCCCCCTGCCGCTGGTGGCGGAGCGCTTCGGCACGCCCTGCTATGTTTACTCGCGGGCTACGCTGGAGCGCCACTGGCTGGCGTTCGACGACGCCTTCCGTGGCCGGCCGCATCTGATCTGCTTCGCAGTGAAGGCCAACTCCAACCTGGGGGTGCTGAACCTGCTGGCGCGGCTTGGGTCGGGCTTCGACATCGTCTCCGTCGGCGAGCTGGAACGGGTGCTGGCCGCGGGGGGAGAGCCCGGCAAGGTGATCTTCTCCGGCGTCGGCAAGCGCGCGGACGAGATCCGCCGGGCGCTGGAACTGGGCATCCGCTGCTTCAACGTCGAGTCCGAGCCGGAGCTCGAGCGCATCGACCGGATCGCCGGCGAGCTAGGCAGGATCGCGCCAGTCTCCGTGCGGGTGAATCCGGACGTGGACGCGCGCACCCACCCCTACATCTCCACCGGGCTCAAGGAGAACAAATTCGGCATCGACATCCACTCCGCCGACGACATCTATCAACGCGCCGCCGAGCTTCCCAACCTGCGGGTGGCCGGGATCGACTGCCATATCGGGTCGCAGCTCACGGAGCTTTCGCCCTTTCTCGACGCCCTCGGCCGCGTGCTGGAGCTCGCCGACCGTCTGGAGCGCTTCGGCATCCCGATCGAGCACCTGGACCTCGGCGGCGGGCTCGGCATCCGCTACACCGACGAGGCGCCGCCCGAGCCCGCCGACTACGCGCGGGAGCTGGAGCACCATCTGGAGGGCCGTCACTTCGAGGTCATCCTGGAGCCGGGGAGGGCGATCGCGGGCAACGCGGGAATCCTGTTGACGCGGGTCGAACACCTCAAGCCCACGGAGCACCATCACTTCGCCATCCTGGACGCAGCCATGAACGACCTGATCCGGCCCGCGCTCTACCAGGCGCGCCAGGAGATCATCCCCGTCGTGCGCGGGAGCAGGGGGGTGCGCGCCCGCTACGACCTGGTCGGGCCGGTGTGCGAGACCGGCGACTTCCTGGGCAAGGATCGCGACCTCACCCTGGCGCCCGGCGACCTGCTGGCGGTGCGCGGCAGCGGCGCCTACGGATTCACCATGAGCTCAAACTACAACAGCCGCCCGCGCGCCGCGGAGGTGATCGTGGACGGGGTGGACATGCACCTGGTGCGGCGCCGGGAGTCGGTGCAAGAGCTCTATGCCGGGGAGTCGGTGCTGCCATGAAGCGACGCCCCGAGCCCGAGCTGATGGACGAGGCCGAGCAGGCCCTGGCCTACGCGCAGGCAGATTTCTCCGAGCCCAACGAGCTGTTCCTGAGGCTCCTGCGGGAGCTAAATCCCGGCGACCTCGCCGGGGCGCGCGCCCTGGATCTGGGCTGCGGCCCGGCGGATATCGTTCTGCGCTTCCTCAAGGCGTTCCCCGAGGCCTCCTGCGACGCCCTTGACGGCTCGGCGGCGATGCTGGAGCACGCGCGGAATGCGCTCGCGGCCTGGCCGGGGGTGGCGCGGCGCTGCCGGCTGGTGCACGACGTGCTGCCCTCGGCGCAGCTCGCCGGCGGCGGCTACGACCTGGTGCTGTCGAACAGCCTGCTCCATCACCTGCACGACCCCACGGTTCTGTGGCGCACGGTGCGCGAGACCGCCCGGCCCGGCGCGTTGGTGCTGGTGATGGACCTGATGCGCCCGCCCTCGGCCAGCTGGGCCGAGGCCCTGGTGGCGACCTACGCCGCCGACGCCCCGGAGGTGCTGCGCCGGGACTTCCGCAACTCCCTGTTCGCCGCCTTCGAGCCGCGGGAGGTGGCGCAGCAGCTCGCCGGTTCCGGCCTGGAGACATTGGAGGTCGGGGTCGTCAGCGACCGCCACCTCGCCGTGCTCGGCAGGCTCCCATGAGGCTTCGCTTCACTAAGATGCACGGCCTCGGCAACGACTTCGTCGTCTTCGACGCGGTACGCCAGCGGGTCGACATTGACGCCGCGCAGCTGCGAGCGCTTGCCGACCGCCGCCTCGGGGTCGGCTGCGACCAGGTCCTTCTGGTGGAGCCGCCGCGCAGCGCGGAGACGGACTTCTACTACCGCATCTTCAACGCCGACGGCTCGGAGGTCGAGCAATGCGGCAACGGGGCGCGCTGCTTCGCCCGTTTCGTGCGCGACCAGGGGCTAACCGAGAAGACCGAGATCCCGGTCGGCACCCGGGGCGGGGACATCCGCCTCTACGTCGAGGGCGACGGCGAGGTGCGCGTGAACATGGGCATACCCGACTTCGCGCCCGCCCGCATCCCCTTCGACGCGGAGTCGGAAGCCGACCACTACGCCCTGGACCTCGACGGCGAGACGCTCAACATCGGCGCCGTCTCCATGGGCAACCCCCATGCCGTGCTGCTGGTGGATGACGTGAAGAGCGCGCCCGTCTCCGGCCTGGGTCCACTGATCGAGTGCCACCGGCGCTTCCCGCGGCGAGTGAACGCGGGCTTCATGCAGGTGCTGGACCCCGCGCACATTCGGCTGCGGGTGTACGAGCGCGGCTCGGGTGAGACCCTCGCCTGCGGCACCGGGGCCTGTGCCGCGGTGGCCGTAGGTCGCCGCTGGCGGCTGCTCGGCGAGTGCGTGCGGGTGAGCCTGCCCGGCGGCGATCTTGTGGTAGAGTGGCAGCAAGAGTCCCAACCCATTTGGATGAAGGGACCAGCGGTCAGTGTGTACGAGGGGGAAATCGACCTATGACCACCGAGCAGGCGGAGAACACCCAGGTCACGGAGGCACGTCTCGGCGATGAGGCGGTCGCCGATTTCCTCCTGTCCAACCCGGATTTCTTTCAACGCCAGACCGATCTGGTAACGAGGCTGCGCGTGCCGCACGGCGCCGGAGCGGCCGTGTCCCTGATCGAGCATCAGGTATCGGTGCTGCGCCGGCAACTGGAAACCGAGCGCCAGCGTCTCGCCCACCTGATCGCGCGGGCGCGGGACTACGAGACCCTCTCCGGGCGGCTCCATGGCCTGATCCTGCAGCTGATCGCCGCCCCCGACCGGGAACGGGTGGAGGCGGCCCTGTGCGACAGCCTGCGCCGGGAGTTCAGCGCCGAGGAGGTGACGCTCAAGCTATTCCCGCTCGAAGCCACCGCAGAGCCCGACGCCGTGCTAAGCGCCTTCCGGGACTTCCTCCACCGCGAGCACTCCCTATGCGGCCCACTGGACCCCGAACGCAGCGGCGCCCTGTTCGGCGACAAGAGCGAGAAGGTCGCATCCGCTGCCCTGATTCCGATCCGGGGTGAGGCATTGTCAGGCGTGCTCGCCGTCGGCAGCGCCGACCCGCAGCGCTTCCGCCCCGACATGGGCACGGAGCTACTCGACCGCCTGGGCGAGGTGGTGAGCCAGAAGCTCAGGGTGCTCAACCACATCGATGACTGAGCCGGCCGGCGGCGATCGGCTGGAGGCATTCCTCCACCATCTCGCCCATGAGCGCAGGCTCTCCCCCCAGACGCTCGACAGCTACCGGCGCGACCTGGTCCGCATTCGCGACTGGCTCGCGCATGAGCGCGGCGTTGGCTGGGAACGGCTCGACCAGGAGACAGTGCGCCGTTACGTGGCCGTCCGCCACCGCGGCGGTGTCTCCGGCAAGACCCTGCAGCGGGAGCTCTCCAGCCTGCGGAGCTTGTTCCGCTATCTCCTGCGCGAAGGGGTCGCGACCCATAACCCGGCCCAGGGGGTGCGAGCGCCAAAGGTCGCGCGCAAGCTGCCCGCCACCCTGGAGGCCGACGAGCTCTGTGCCCTGCTCGATGCCGGAGACTACGAGCCCCTGCCCTTGCGCGATGCGGCGATGATCGAGCTCTTCTACTCCTCGGGATTGCGGCTCGCGGAGCTGGTTTCCGTGAATGTCGGCGACATCGACATGGACGACGGCACCCTGACCGTCACCGGCAAGGGCGCCAAGACCCGCCGCGTTCCGGTCGGCACCAAGGCCAGGGAGGCGGTAATTCGCTGGCTCACGGTGCGTGGCGGCCTTGCCGGGCCGGAGGAACGTGCCCTGTTCGTCAGCCAGCGGGGCGGCCGCATCCACCCCCGCACGGTCCAGCAACGCCTGAAGCAGTGGGCATTGACCAAGGGCGCCGCCCGCGGCGTCCATCCCCACCTGTTGCGGCACTCCTTCGCCAGCCACCTGCTGGAGTCGTCCGGCGACCTGCGCGCGGTGCAGGAGTTGCTCGGACACTCCGACATCGCCACCACCCAGGTCTACACTCACCTCGACTTCCAGCACCTGGCCCAGGTCTACGACAAGGCGCACCCACGGGCGAAAAAGCGGTCTTGAGATCAGGACCGCGCGCGGGGATGCCACGCAAGCGGGTCTCTCAGCGCGGCATAGACCCGCGGCTCGAGTAGTCCGGGCGGGCAGCCCGCGCCTCGGCCGGCTCCCTGGCGTAGAATGCGCTGCCAGTGCAGTACAAACAGGCTGAGGACATGGAGACATTTCACGGCACTACCATTCTCTCGGTGCGCCGCAATGGCGGCGTGGTCATCGGCGGCGACGGCCAGGTATCCCTGGGACAGACAGTGATGAAGGGCAATGCGCGCAAGGTGCGCCGGCTCTACAAGGAGCGGGTGCTCGCCGGTTTCGCCGGGGCGACCGCAGACGCCTTCACCCTGTTCGAGCGCTTCGAGGGAAAGCTCGAGAAGCACCAGGGCCACCTCACCCGCTCGGCGGTGGAGTTGGCCAAGGACTGGCGCACGGACCGCATGCTGCGGCGGCTGGAGGCCCTGCTGTGCGTGGCGGACACAACCACCTCGCTGATCATCTCCGGCACCGGCGACGTGATCGAGCCGGAGCACGACCTGATGGCGATCGGCTCCGGCGGCGCCTTCGCGCAGGCCGCGGCCCGCGCCCTGCTGGAGAACACCGAGCTCTCGGCGCGCGAGATCGTCGAGCGGGCGCTCAACATCGCCGCGGACATCTGCGTCTACACCAACCACAATCTTGTCCTGGAGGAACTGGGGGCCGAGGCCGCGTAGCGAGCCGATCGCCGCGGGTCGGGGGCTCCGGCGCAACCGTTGACCCCGAGCCCGCGCCCGCCCTTGAGAATCCGGGGAGATCCCGCACCTTTTAAGGCTGTACCCAACCCGCCGCCCGCGTTCCGCGGACGCTTCAACGCCGGACCCAGACCCACATGTCGGACATCACCCCCCAACGCATCGTCGCCGAGCTCGACAAGCACATCATCGGCCAGGATGAAGCCAAGCGCGCGGTGGCAGTGGCGCTGCGCAACCGGTGGCGGCGCTCCCGGATCGATGAGCCCATGCGCTCGGAGATCACCCCCAAGAACATCCTGATGATCGGTCCCACCGGGGTTGGCAAGACCGAGATCGCGCGCCGACTGGCGCGGCTCGCCAATGCGCCCTTCCTCAAGGTGGAGGCCACCAAGTTCACCGAGGTGGGCTATGTCGGGCGGGACGTCGAGTCCATCGTCCGCGACCTGGTGGACGTCTCGGTGAAGATGTCGCGGGAGCGTGAGATGACCAAGAACGCGGCCCAGGCCGAGGCCGCCGCCGAGGAGCGCGTCCTGGATGCGCTGCTGCCGCCGCCCGCGAGCTTCGAGGAGGACAGCCGGGGCGCCGGCGCCTCGGGCGCCACGCGGGAGAAGTTCCGCGACAAGCTGCGCGCCGGCGAGCTCGACGAGCGGGAGATCGAGATCCAGGTGAGCGCGTCGCCCCTCGGGGTCGAGATCATGGCCCCGCCCGGCATGGAGGAGATGACCAGCCAGCTGCAGGGCCTGTTCCAGAATCTCGGGCAGGGCCGTACCAAGCGGCGCAAGCTGCGCATCCGCGACGCGTTCAAGGTGCTCAGGGACGAGGAGGCGGCCAAGCGCATCAACGAGGAGGAACTCAAGCTCTCCGCGGTGGCCAACGCCGAGCAGAACGGCATCGTCTTCCTCGACGAACTGGACAAGATCACCAAGCGCTCCGAGCACGGGGGCAGCGGCGCCGACGTGTCCCGCGAGGGCGTGCAACGCGATCTGCTGCCGCTGGTGGAGGGCAGCACGGTCTCGACCAAGCACGGCATGGTTCGCACCGACCACATCCTGTTCATCGCCTCCGGGGCCTTTCATCTGGCCAAGCCGTCGGACCTGATCCCCGAGCTGCAGGGACGCCTGCCGATCCGGGTGGAGCTCAAAGCCCTGACCACCGAGGACTTCGTGCGCATCCTCACCGAGCCGGACGCCTCCCTGACCGACCAGTACAAGGCGCTGCTGAGCACCGAGGGCGTGATCCTGGAGTTCACCGAGGACGGCATCCGGCGCATCGCGGAGATCGCCTGGCAGGTAAACGAGCGCACCGAGAACATCGGCGCGCGCCGTCTGCACACGGTCATGGAGCGTCTGCTGGAGGACATTTCATTCAACGCCTCCGACCTCGACCGGGTGAAGGTCACGGTCAACGCGGCCTACGTCGACCAGAACCTCTCCGAGCTTGCGGCCGACGACGACCTCTCCCGTTACATCCTCTGATCGTTGCGGCCGGGCATGGCCGCCGTGAACCCTGACGCGAACGTCGGGCAGCGCCCGACCTACCTGGAGTGAACCCAATGCCCACACCCACCGAGCTCAACTTCCACCGCCAGTCGAAGGTGCTGGAGATCAGCTTCAGCGACGGCTCGCACTTCAACCTGCCGTGCGAGTTCCTGCGCGTCTTCTCGCCCTCCGCCGAGGTGCAGGGGCATGGCCCCGGTCAGCGCGTGCTGCAGACCGGCAAGGAGGACGTGAACATCGACAAGATAGAGCCGGTCGGCAACTATGCCGTATGCCTGCACTTCGACGACGAGCACAACACCGGGATCTATTCCTGGGAGTACCTCTACGGCCTGGGAACGAACCAGGAATCCCTGTGGAAGGAGTACCTGGAAGAGTTGGAGAAGGCCGGGCACAAGCGCAAGAAGCCCTCGTGATCTGACCGCGGCGGCGCGAGGCTGGCCGAACCGGCGGGGCTCAACCCGCGGGGGTTTGGTGTAGAATCCGGACAGCGCAGCAAGGGGCACCGCCATGTCCGACGACAAGACCACCCATTTCGGCTACAAGCAGGTTCCGATCGGGGAAAAGGCAGGCCACGTGCGGGCGGTGTTCGACTCGGTGGCCGACCGCTACGACCTGATGAACGATCTGATGTCCCTCGGCGTCCACCGTCTGTGGAAGCGCCAGGCGGTCGAGCTGGCCGGGGTGCGGCGCGGGCAACGGGTCCTCGACCTGGCCGGTGGCACGGGCGACCTCGCCGAACGCTTCGCCGGCATCGTGGGACCCACCGGCGAGGTGGTGCTCACCGACATCAATTCCGCCATGCTGACGCGCGGCCGCGACCGACTGGTCGACCTCGGGCTGGTGGGGAATGTGCGCTATGCCTTGATCAACGCCGAGGCGCTGCCCTTCCCGCAGGATCACTTCGATTGCGTCACCATCGGTTTCGGTCTGCGCAACGTCACCCACAAGCAGCGCGCCCTGGAGGAAATGTTTCGGGTGCTGCGGCCCGGCGGCCGCGCGCTGGTTCTCGAATTTTCCCACCCGACCAGCCGTCCGCTGCAGAAGGCCTACGACCTCTACTCCTTCACCGTTCTGCCCGCTCTCGGGCGCCTCGTCGCCGGGGACGCCGACAGCTACCGCTACCTCGCCGAGTCCATCCGCATGCACCCGGATCAGGAGACCCTGCGCGCCATGATGGAGCAGGCCGGCCTCGAGCGCTGCGAATACTTCAACCTGAGCGGTGGCATCGTCGCCATCCACCGCGGCTACAAGCTGTGAGCCAGGGCGTCGAGCTCCCGGAGGTCGCGGTCGCGGCGCTGGAGCAGGCGATCAACCGCTATATCGCGCTGGACCCGGAAGGCGCCGCTCGTCTCGCCGCGCTGCACGGACGCGTCATCCTGATCGAGACCGAAGGCTTCGGCACGCGGCTGTATCTGATTCCCGGCCCCACGGGCATCCAGTTCTTCGGCGAGTACGACGGCGAGCCTGACTGCACCCTGCGCGGCACGCCGCTCGCGCTGGCGCGCATGGGCGTGGTGTCGAACAAGGAAGAACCGCTCTTCTCCGGGGACGTACAGGTGGAAGGCGACACCCATCTGGCGCAGGCCTTCGGCGACCTGGTCTCCGGGATCCAGGTCGACTGGGAGGAGCAGCTCTCGCGGCTGGTCGGCGATACCTTGGCCCATCAGGTCGGCTCGGGCGTGCGCGCCGCAGGCCGTTGGGGCAGGCAGTCGGCGGATAATCTCTCCTTGGACCTCAAGGAGTACCTGCAGGAGGAGGCCCGATTGCTCCCCTCCCGTTACGAGATCGAGGCATTCCTCGATCAGGCCGATACCCTGCGTGACGACGTGGAACGCCTGGCCGCACGCGTCGAACGACTGAGCCGCCGGAGCGGAGAGACCGGCGGCGAGAAATGATCCGCCCCTCCCAGGCCTGGCGTCTGGTCCACATCAACCTGGTACTGCTGCGCCACGGGCTGGACGAGGTGATTCTCGCCACCCACCTTTTCCGCCCCCTGCGCTTCCTGCTTTACCTCTCGCCCTGGTACTGGTTCCGGGGGGAGCTGCCCGCCTATCCCGTGCGCATTCGTCTCGCCCTGGAGGACCTGGGTCCGATCTTCGTCAAGTTCGGACAGATACTCTCCACCCGCCGCGACCTGCTGCCGGAGGACCTCGCCAACGAGCTGGCGAAGCTGCAGGACCGGGTACCGCCCTTCCCAGGGACCCAGGCGCGCGCGATCATCGAGAAGGCCTGGTCGAAACCCATCGAGGCGGTGCTCGACGAGTTCGACGCGACCCCGCTCGCCTCCGCCTCCATCGCCCAGGTCCACACCGCCCGCCTCAAGGACGGACGCGAGGTCGTGGTCAAGGTCCTGCGGCCGGGAATCGAGAAGACCATTCGGCGCGACGTCGGCCTGCTCTATATCGTCGCCGGTCTGGCCGAGCGCTACTGGAAGGACGGCCGGCGCTTGCGGCCGGTGGAGGTGGTCCAGGAGTATGAAAAGACCATCTTCGACGAGCTCGACCTGCAGCGCGAGGCGGCGAACGCCTCGCAGCTCAGGCGCAACTTCCTCGGCAGCGAGGTGCTCTACCATCCCGAGGTGCACTGGGACCTGACCCGTCCCAACGTGATGGTGATGGAGCGCATCTACGGCATCCCCGTGAGCGATATCGAAACGCTCAAGGCCAGGGGCCTGTCCATGCGCCTGCTGGGCGAGCGCGGCGTGGAGATCTTTTTCACCCAGGTGTTCCGCGACAATTTCTTCCACGCCGACATGCACCCGGGCAACATCTTCGTCGAGCCCAGCGGTCGCTACATCGCGGTGGACTTCGGCATCGTCGGCAGCCTGAACAAGGAGGATCAGCGTTACCTGGCGGAAAACCTTCTCGCCTTTTTCAACCGCGACTACCGGCGGGTCGCGGAGCTCCATGTGGAGTCCGGCTGGGTGCCGGCGGGCACCCGCGTCGACGAGTTCGAGTCCGCGATCCGAACCGTGTGCGAGCCCATCTTCGAGAAGCCGCTGGCGGAGATCTCCTTTGGACACTTCTTGCTGCGCCTGTTCCAGACGGCGCGCCGCTTCAACATGGAGGTCCAGCCCCAGCTGGTGCTGCTGCAGAAGACGCTGCTCAACATCGAAGGCATGGGCCGTCAGCTCTACCCTGAGCTGGATCTTTGGACCACGGCCAAGCCCTTCATGGAGCGCTGGATGAAGGAGCAGGCCGGGCCCCGGGCCTTCCTCCAGCGCGCGCTGAAGAACCTGGCGCCGGTCTCCGAGCAGCTTCCGGAGCTGCCCCTGCTGGCGTTCCGAGTGCTCGACGGCCTGGAGCGCCAGCGCCTGGCCATCAAGTGGCGGTCCGAGGACCTGGAGCGGCTGCGCGGGGAAATGCGAAGCTACCAGACCCGGGTGCTGGCCATGATCGGGGGCGGCGTACTGATCCTCAGCGGCACCGGGCTGCTGCTGTTCGGTCCCGGCCCGCTGCTCACGGCTCAGGTGGCGAAGGTTCTGGCGGTCGGCTTCGTTGTCACCGGCGGTATGTTGTTCGCCGCGCGCTGGAGATAGCGCCGTCCGGATTTGAGGATCTTGGCCCGTTCTCCTTTCCTCTATGTGCCGCTCTTGGCGGCGTTGCTCGCCGTCTTCTGGCTCCACGCGCTGCAGGTCCCATTCTGGCAGGACGATTTCCATTTGCTCCTGGTCGCGCGAGAGGCCCGGGAGGCGGGGGAGAGCTGGCTTTCGGCATTCTGGCCGACCGAGAAGAGCATCTTCTGGCGCCCGCTCAGCGAGGGGCTCTACTGGCGGCTGGTCGAGGGCGTGCTCGACGCCAGCCCAGTAGCCGCACACTCACTGAACCTGGCTGTTCTCGTCGCCGCCGTTCTCGCCGTCGCCTGGCTGGCGGCCGATTACGCGAAGTTGCTGCAGCCGTCGCTGGACTGGCACCAGGCCTACGTCGTCGCCGGACTCCTTTACGGGATCCACGCCGCCCATTTCCTCCCTGCGGTCTGGGCCACCGCCGTTCACACCTCCCTGGTCGTCCTCTTCTCGGCCCTGGCCCTTCGCTTCTGGATCGCGGCCCTGCGGGAGGGTGGGGCGGGCCTGAACCTGTCCCATTTGTCGATTCCCTCGTTCCTCCTGCTCGCCCTGTTCAGTAAGGAAAGCGGTATTCTCGTCCTTCCGCTGGGCGCTCTTCTCACCGCCCTGGCGTGGAAACACGCCCGCCCGACCGCAGCGACCTGGGGCATCGCCGTCCTGTCGGTCCTCCTCGCCCTGGCCTGGCTGCGGCTGCGTCAGGAGATGATCGAGGCCCCCTCGGGCGCCTACGAGATGGGTGTCGGCGCCAATACCTTGCGCAACCTGGCGAGCATGGGGGCCTTTCTGTTCAACGTCCCGCGCGAGTCCCTGCGCTTCATGCTGGAGCAGCACGCGGTCCTCGCGGCCCTGTGGGCGCTCGCGTGCGCCGCGCTCCAAGCCGTCGCATTCTGGATCGTCCTCGCACCGGAAAGATCCAGGTTAGGCCTCAAGGAGGCCACATGGGCGATGGCCTTCTTTCTGATCGCGTGCGCGCCGCACCTGTTTTTTTCGTGGAATTCCTATGCCTACTACATCACCCTCGGGCTGATCATCTGGCCGCTGCTGGCGGCACTGGCTCGTCCGTCTGCCGGCGGGATTCGGCTGGCCCTGGCCGCGGCACTGCTTTCGTCTGCGCTGTCGGTGGCCGGCAACTACGCGCTGGACTACCCGTCGTTGCTGGCGCGGGCGGAATGGGCCAACCGCCAGCTCGCCCTCATCCGCACCGAGTTTCCTGCCGTCGCCGAGCGCGCCCGCGCACACGGCATCGATCTGATCGTCGAGAACCGGCACAAATTCCTCGGCATCGGCGTGGACGGGCTCGCCTTTACCCTGGAACTGCCCCCGGATCTTTTTCGGGAAGCGGCTCCCGGGGAGCCGGGCACCGGATCCGCGGTCAGGTTGATCGTTCCGGACAACGGCGACGCTCACTTCACGTTGAATACCCCTAATGAATAGCGATCACACCTCTGGCGAGCGCATCGCCATCATTGGCGCCGGCATCTCGGGGCTGACTCTGGGCTGGCTTCTTTCCAAGCTCGGAAAGCGGGTCACGATCTTCGAGGCCGCCAATTGCATCGGCGGCCTCGCGCGGACCTTCGAATGGCACGGTGTTCCTTGTGACATCGCGCCCCATCGTCTGTACACGCACGATCAGCAGGCCCTCGACGCACTGCGCAGCCTGGTGCCTTTGCGTCAATTCCGCCGCCACAGCCGGATTCTGATGCATGGCAGGCAGATCCGGGATCCCATCAATCCGATCGAGCTGCTACTTCGTTTCCCGCCTCGGGTGGGTATCACCCTGGTACGCGGATTCCTGAACCGGCCGGGACTCGAGGAGGATTCGTTTGAATCTCTGGCGTTGAATCGTTACGGCCAGGGTCTCTACGACTTCTTCTTCGAGCCCTACACGCGCAAGATGTTCGGCGTCTCCCCGCGGGAGATCTCCGTCACCTGGGGACGCGAGAAGCTGCGCTCCTCCAGCCTTTTCGATACGATCCGGCGCGGATCGAAAACCTTCTTCCGGTCGTTCTGGTATCCAAGAGAAGGCGGCTACGGCGCCATCGGAGACGCGATGCGCAAGCATATTCGCGGCGACGTGCTTCTCGAAGCGCCGGTGACCGGTCTCGAGCTCTCGGGCGACCGGATCCAATCAGTGCGCTATCAGAGGGGAGATCAAGAGCTCAAGTTCGCGTGCGACCGTCTGTTCTCCACCATCCCTGCAACGCGGCTGGCCTCCTTCCTCGGGGAGAAGCTCGATCTTCGCTACCGCAACATCCAGCTTGTCTACCTGAACGTGTCCAAGCAGACCGTCATGCCATACCACTGGGTTTATTTTGGCGACGGCGACGTGGTGATCAACCGGATGGCTGAGTTCAAGCACTTTCACCCCGATTGGCCTGAAACCCCGAACTCCGTGTTGTGTGCGGAAGTGACCGTTGAAACCGCACGGCCGGAAGACGATGTCCTGTCGGCTCTTCGACGCTACGATCTGCTCGACGCCGACGACATCCTGGATACCATGGTTCTGCCCGAGCGGTACGGTTATCCCGTATACGATCGCGGATTCGAGCGGGTCAAGGAGCGGGCGGAGCTGTTGTTCTCACGCTATGCCAACCTCCATTGCGTCGGGCGTAATGCCGAGTTCCGCCACATCGAGGTCGACGAAGATCTCCTCTCCGCGATCGACTGTGTGAAGCAGTTGTATGGCACCGCCTTTTAGGAGGCCGCTGGATTGAACCGCCTCATCAGCCTGCTCGCCGCCGTTCTCATCACGGCCGCAGCGCTGGTCTTCGCGCTCTGGGACGCCGATTTCGCGGTCCTCTGGCAGACTCTGCTATCGGGGCGGCACTGGGTGCTGCTGCCGTTCCTGGCTGTGCTGGGGATTTTCTTTCTTTCCAACGCCATCCGATGGACGCTGTTGCTCGACCCCTTTGGCTGCTTCAGCGCGCGGCAGGTGCTGCCGTCGATGATGATCGGATTCGCGGCCAACAACCTTCTGCCTCTCCGCATCGGCGAGCTTATCCGGGCCTATCTGTTCGCTCGGGAGTTTCGGATCGCCAGAAGCGGCGTGTTGATGACCCTCGTGCTGGAACGCGTTCTTGATTTGGTCGCGATCCTGGCCATCTACGCGCTTGGGCTTCTCCTCCTACCGGATGCACCCGCCGCGATGCGCGCCGGACTCTGGCTCGCCACCTTGGGGATCGGCGCGATCGCGGCAGCCGTGCTCGCATTCGCGGTCATGCCGCAACGCATCGATCGTCTCTGGCTGTCGGTCTCGGCGAGCATGTCCCAGGCTGTGCAGGCGAGGGGAAGCACCTATCTCGAGCAGTTCGCGAAGGCCCTGGCGCCGCTGCTCGTGCCGACCACGCTGTTGGCGCTGTTGGCTGAGTCGATCCTGCGGTGGCTGTTGGCCGCCGTGCTGGCCTGGCTATGCGTGTATGCCTTTCGCGAGGCGATTGCCCCCGAACTCGCCCTGGTCGTCATCGGGGTCACTGCCGTGGCCGTGTCCCTGCCGAGCGTGCCCGGCTTCGTGGGCCCGATTCAGGCCGCCTTCGTTTTCGCATTGACGCCGTTCGGCATCTCTACGGAAACGGCCTTGGCAGCGAGCATCCTGTTTCTGCTCGGTCATTGGGTTCCGGTTACGCTTGCCGGGACCGTGATGCTGGCGGCGCAGCACCTGTCATTGGGAAGGCTGGAACGGGAAATCAGCGTCTCTGACTGACCCGCATCGCGGCTCGTCTTCGCCCCAACAAAACGCTGATGATCGGCCTCCCTCGTCAACATCAGCGCGCCATGGAATACCCCCAATTTCCATCGTTTACGATAGGAAACGGTGCCAAATCCAGGTGCCGCGGCAAGCGCTGCGTTGGTCAGCGTTTCTCCCCGCCGTCTTGCAGGTACTCCCGCACCACGACCTGGATCTCATCCTCCAAGTGGTGCCGCGGCTTGAAACCCAGCTCCCGGCGAATCTTGCCGGAGTCGTACCAGGCATCGCCGGTAAGCTTGCTCAGGCCCGAGCGCGTCAGGGGCACGGCGCGATGCGTCATCCGCTCTACAGCACTGCCCACACGGGCGGCGGTCGCCAACAACCACAAGGGCGTAGCCCAGCGAGGCGCGGGACGGCCGAGCGCGAGCCGGATCTGCTCATAGAGCCAACGGGTGGAGTAGTCGCCACCGTCGCTCAGCAGGTAGACCTGCCCCGCCGCCTGCGGCAGCGAAGCCGCCAGCAGCGCCGCCCGGACCACGTCGTCGACGTGGATGGCGGAACGCCGGTTCTCGATGCGCGGCCAGGGCGGGAAGCGGCGGCGCGCCACGGCGTCGATCATGCGCGTGATGTTTCCCTGCCCGGCAAGCCCGTAGACCATGGGCAGACGCAGCACCGCGGCGTGTAGATCGTGCTCGACACCCCCCCGTAGCACCATCCGCTCCGCTTCGAGCTTGGCGCGCCCGTACAGCGTGTCCGGCGCCGGCGGCGTCGACTCGTCAGCCGGCTCCGAGCCTGCTCCGGCCGCCTCTCCCCTGGCCTTGACGCTGCTCAGGTAGACCAGGCGCCTTACCCCCGCCGCGACGGCCGCATCGACCAGGTTGCGGGTGCCTTCGGCGGTCACGGGCCAGTGAGCGGGGGCCTCGTAGATATCGGGTTCTCCCGGCGCCGGTGAGTAGCTCGCCAGGTGAAAGATGACCTCAATGCCGTCCAGCGCGGCGCGGAGGGTGCGCGCATCCGTGAGGTCGGCGCCGCGGCAGTCGACCCGCTGCCCCGGCCACAAGCCCGGCGCCCGATTTGGGTCGCGGGTGAGGATAGAAACCCTGGCGCCCTGGTCCAGCAGCGCCACGACCAAGTGGCGCCCGACCTTGCCGGTCGCGCCGGTGCCCAGCACCGGGATGCCGGCGAGCGGGAGACTGTCTGGCTGTTGGCGCGTCATCTGCCTGTCCCTCCGCCGACGAGTCGGCGCACCCCGTTCACCACCAGGAGCAGCGCGAAATGCGCCCAGATGCCGGCCAGCACGAGCAGGCTGAAGGGCAGCACGTGGTCGCGAAACTGGAACTTGCGGAAGAAGCGCGTCATGCCGCGATGCTTGTGCCACTCCACCGCCAGCGGGCGGCCAGTGCTGCAGGCCCCCTTGTGGTGGACCACCTCGGCGTCGGGCACGAAGTAGATGGCCCAGCCGGCCCGTCGGAAACGGACGAACCAGTCCAGATCCTCGCAGTGCAGGAAGTAGCCCTCGTCGAGCGGACCGACCTCATCCAGGGCGCGGCGCCGGACCAGCATGAAGGAGCCGGAGATGGCATCCACTGGCGTCGGGGATACGGGCAGCGGCTCGTCGGTGCGGTTAAGGCGCTTGCCCGCGGTCAGCTTCGGCCAGATACGCTCCAGGTGAAGAAAGCGCACCAGGCCGACCCATGGGTCCGGGATGTTGCGCCGGCTGGCGACCTGCTCGCTGCCGTCGGGATTTCGGATCAGGCAACCCGCCATGCCCGCGTCTGGGGTCGCATCCATGAAGGCAAGCAGGCGGGGCAGGGTGCCGGCAGCGACGATACAGTCCGGATTGAGAAACAGCAGGTAAGGCGCACTGGCCCTTTCGAGTGCGAGGTTGTTGCCGCGCGCGAAGCCGAGATTTGCACGGCTCTCCAGAATGACCAAGCGCGGATCGTGGCCGTGGCGCTCGCGCAGCAGGCGCAGGCTGTCGTCGGTGGAGCCGTTGTCGCTGACGACGACCTCGAGGCCAATCGGTGAGGCTAGGACAGCGCCGATGCAATCCGCGAGCAAGGCGCCCGCGTTGAAGTTGACGGTGACGACGCTGAGCGCAGGCTGGCCGTCACGACCGCCAGGGACGGGACTTTCGCTCACGAAAACACCTCAGGCATCCACGAGCTCAGACAGCGCCCGGCGCGCCGCCGCGAAGCTGAAGTGGTTCTCCATGACCTCCAGGCCTGCCGCGGACAACCTCTCCCACAGGGCCTGGTCCCGATACAGGCGCAGCACCGCATCGGCAAAATCCCGGGGCTCGTCCGCGATCAGGACCGACTCCCCGTCCCGCAAGAACATCCCCTCACTCGCCTGCGAGGTGGCCACGACCGGCAGACCGTGGGCCAGGCTTTGATTGACCTTGCCCTTGACCCCCGCCCCGTAGCGCAAGGGTGCGACCGACAGGCGGCAACCGTCGAAGAACCGGCTTACATCGGGGACATAGCCGAGGATTTCCACCGCGCCCGAGGCCAGCGCCCGGACCTGCGCCGGCGGATCGGCGCCGATCACCGAGAACCGGATGTCCGGCTCCTGGGCCAGAATGCGCGGAAAGATCTCGCGGCAGAACCAAAGCACGGCGTCCGTGTTCGGCGGATGGGCGAAGGCGCCGATGAAGAAGATATCGCGCCGCTCCGAGTACCCTCGTCGGCTACCGAAGATGCGGTGGACGTTCGATACGATCCGCACGTCCGCGCCCGGCGCCTCCCGCGCCAACAGATCGCGCTCCACCGCGCTGACGACCAGCGTCGTGTCCGCCCGGGCGATGAGATCGAGCTCCTCGCGCTTGCGGCGCTCCGCGACGGAGCGGGTGGTCGTGTCGCCGGTAAGCTCCGCCAGACGCATCTCCCGCAGGAAGTGAAGGTCCACGGTATCGAAGACGATCCGCGCATTGGGGCAGTGGCGCCGGGCGGCGCCCATGAGGCGCGCCGCGCTGTCCGCGCGGCTCAGTATTACCAGGTCGTAGCCGTCCCCGCACGCCTTCAGGTGTTTCTCGACCGAGCGGACGTAGGGCCGATAGAGCACCTCGACACCGCGCCGCTGCAGGTCGGAGATATAGGGCTCGGGTGCCTCCAGGTTGGACGCGGCGAAGGTCACCTTGAAGCCCAGCTCCTGCAGAATGGCGAACAGGTTGACCATGCGCAGGGAGCCGGATTCCTTGTCGGGCGTGAGCATGTAGACATCGACGACCAAGGCGCGACGGCGGACGAGCCGCTCCTTCTGGACCTCGAGGTCCTCGCCGCGCGGGCCGTGCGAGGTCAGCTGATCTCGCCAGCGTTCGAGGAACTTGTCCCGGTTGACCGCCTGAAAGCGCTTCATGCCAGTGGCAGACGCCTCATCAGTCCCGGCGCTCACACCCTCGAAGTGCACGACCCGGGACAGGGGCTGGTAGAAGACCCGGTAACCGGCTGCCCTGACGCGAAACGCCAGGTCGGCGTCCTCGTAGTACGCGGGTGCGAACCGTTCGTCGAATCCGCCGAGCCGGTGAAACAGATCACGCCGGATCGCGAGCGAAGCGCCGGAGATGTAGTCGCACTCGCGCAGGTAGCTGTACTGGGGCTTATAGGGATCGTCCAGGTGTCCATAATTCCAGGCGGAACCGTCCCGAAAGATGATCCCGCCGGCCTCCTGCTGGCGGCCGTCCGGGTAGATCAGGCGGCTGCCCACGAGGCCGGCCCGCGGGTACGCCTCGAACGTCTCGATCAGCGCGTCCAGCCATCCCGGCTGCACCTGGGTGTCGTTGTTCAAGAAGACCAGATACTCGCCGCGCGCCCGCGCCGCGCCAGCGTTGCAGGAACCGACGAAACCAAGGGTCTGGGCGTTGCGCACGAGTGACAGGCCATCGAAGCGGCCTAGTTCCAAGCCAGTCTCGTCGCTCGAGCAATCGTCGACTACGATCACCTCGAACGCTAGCGCCGTACTGAGGCGCCGCAACGCGGCGAGACAATGGCAGGTGTGGCGGTAGTGATTGTGAACCGGGACGATCACCGAAGCCTGCGGTCGCGCCGCGACCGGAAATGACAAGGGCGGAAACGGGCGGGCCATTTCGATCAGTTCGGGACGCCGGTCAACGGAAAAGGGGGTCGTCCTCAAGCGTCGCTTGATCTTCTCGATCAGGACCCACGGTCCCTCGGTCCGCAGCACGTGGCCGGCGCGCGGCAGGAAACGCACGGCGAAGCGCAGTTTATCGACAAACAGGGACGCGAGCTTGACCAGTGGACGCTCCTAGCACAACGGGACGGGCCACATGCGTGCGGCAATGCCGGTCAGCCTACCATCTCGACGGCCGCCGGCGCCGTCGCGAAGAAAGCGGCGCCTCGCCGAGAGATCGGCATTCACGGCATCGGCTCTGCTAGCGGCAATCGGACACCATGCGGCCGATAGAGACGAACATTTCGTGTATTCTGTCACGGTTACCGCCGCGTCGCGCGGGAAGGGTCGCCAGCCAGTCGGACGGGTGCTCCGGAACTGATCACGGCAGTGGGAGAAAGCATTCGGTGGCCCTGGCGGCCGGGACTGAAGCGATCGAGGAGCCTCATGGTGCCGAGTTCTCTACGTCGACCGCTCCACACCGCCACCAATGGTCGCGCGGCGCTGCGCCTGGCCTGCATCGATTCGATGGTCGGGTTAGCGTAGATCATCCGCTCAGACCGCTCTATACGCCCCTCAGCCGCCGCTCCTATGCCCTCGAACCCTTCCCGCTCTATTTGGTTGCTTGGCCTAGTCTTGGTGTGCGCAACGGTTTACGGCCTCTACGCCATGAACCGGGGTCTCGCTGCCGTGCGCACCGAAATCGAGCGGTTAGCGAATACCCTTGCAGCGAGCCAGCAAAACGACGTGGGGGCGCATTGCCAACCTGACGTGCTAACCCGCATCGTCGATCAGAATCAGTTGCTTACGGACACGGTGAGACAGATAGAGCGCCGCTTGAACCAGCGTCAGCCACCTCACCCCAGCCCTCAATCTGCAACCCGTTCGTCCCAAACCGCCGACGGGCGTGCGGCAAGAGATCTCCAGTCGACGCCCGCCCCGCTCGCTTCTTCCTCGACCTTCGCGATGGGGGAATCTCTTACCTCGCCATCACCTATTGGCCCTGCGACGCGAGACATAATCGCCGAGGTTATCGACCGCCACATGCAATCGGCTCGAGCGCAATCGCCAAGCGGGGAGGACCCGGAAAAGCTATTGCAGTTGATGCAGGACACTGATGCCGCGATCAGAAACGATCTATATTTGTTATTGACCGAAGAGGAATTCGAGGCGTTCTACCGGCCCCTGCACGCGCCTGGCGCTCCATTCTCGCCCCTGATCGATTGGGGCGATACCGAACCTTGAGGTCTTCCACCGGGAGATCGTCCGGGTTCCTCGCGATAGCGACTCTAAGGCGTCCAATGGCTCTGCTGGAGAGGAGCCAGGCGTCGAGAGGCGCACGAACCCACGGTCACGGGCCGCGCGGACCGGTAACATCGGTAGGTGATTGCGCCCGGCAGGGCGAAGCCCGCGCGACGGCCAAGCACTTCGGTAAAAAATGGAGATGTCTTCGATGAATCGGTATCTCGCGGCTTTGTTTGCGGCACTCGTTTGCATCAGCACGGCGCAAGCGACGGAAACCTACACCGACGCGGCAAGCTACTCCAACGCGGCAAATCGTGCACTCAGCAGGGCTCAGTACTACAACCTACTTTCGCTTTATGATGATGCCTATCTCAACAACGACGCACTGTACAACAAATACCAGGCATACCTAGCGGGCGTTGACGCGCGAAACTTGGCGAAGCATGCGTTTGACATGGCGGACCTCGCCTACCGGGACTACGGCTGGACACACTTTGGGTACTATGGGAGGCTCTATGCCTACTACGCGTGGCTCTATGCTTACCGCGCCGTCCCCCAACTCTGGAGTATCTATATTGGAGCCAACTACTTTCGCGAGGCGAACAACAACCTCCATTGGGCATCGGTAAACAACGGTTTTGCCACGTACTTCCTCGTCTACGCGATCACGCCGACCACACCCTGACCCCTTACACACGCGCCGCGTCGGCCTGACGGCTGTTCAGGCTGGCGCCGCCTTGCCCCTTTTGGTGCCCGGCATAGAAAACCGGCGGCGCCGAAACAAGCGATCAATGGCGAGAACGGCTTCTTCAAGCAAGCGCTGATCGTTAGCCATCCTGGCCAGAATCAGCACGCCACCCCATCGGCGTGGTT
>CAYNBI010000042.1:0-30544 GCA_964395315.1 uncultured Chromatiaceae bacterium
GCGGGACGGCCCTGGAAGACCCGCGTGCGGTTCTCGTTGCGCTCCGCCAGGCCGGCGCGCTCCAGCCAGGCGACGGCAACCCGCATCCGGGTGTCCGCCTGGCGGTCCTCCGAGTCGAAGCCGAGCTGCAGTTCCTCGTCCCGCAGCAGCTCGCCGCTGGTGAGCACCACGCTGTCGTCCTTGCCACGGCGCGCCCGGCGCAGCCCGCGCAGGATCTCAGCGATGTCCTGGCGGCTCAGCTCGGACAGGGCTTCCATCTTGAACTGGCGCTCGACATCGTTCTCGTCGTAGAGGAGCACGCAGAGCGCAGGCTGGCGGTCACGCCCGGCTCGGCCCGCCTCCTGGACGTAGTTCTCCAGGGAGCCCGGAATGTCCAGGTGCACCACGAGGCGCACGTCCTCCTTGTCCACCCCCATGCCGAAGGCATTGGTGGCGCAGATCACCCGCACATCGCCCGCAACGAAAGCGTCCTGGATGCGGCGCTTCTCGGGGGCCGTGAGTCCGGCGTGGAATGCCTCCACGGCCCAGTCCTGGGGGCGCAGATACTCGGCGAGCTCCTCGGTGCGACTGCGGGTGGAGCAGTAGACCACCGCGGCACCTCCTTCGGCGAGGTGCTCGGTCAGGATGGCATGCACTCGCGCAGGCTTCTCCATGACCCGGGCGACCTGGACCTCGAAGGCGAGGTTGTCCCGCTCCACGCCGCCCTCGAACAGGGTTAGCTCGAGGCCCAGCTGATCCCGGAAATAGGCAAGAATCTCGGCGGTGACATCGCGCTTCGCGGTAGCGGTGAAGCAGGCGACCGGCGGCACCGGCACCCCCTGGCGCTCCGCCAGCTCCTGGATGAAACGCCCGGGGTAGAGGTAGTCGGGACGGAAGTCGTGCCCCCACTTGGAGAGACAATGGGCCTCGTCGAACACCCAGCAGCCGATGTCCCGGGTCTCCAGGACGGCGCGGAAGGAGGCGTTGCGCAGCCGCTCGGGGGAGACGTACGGGATGGCCGCGTCCCCCAGTCGGATGCGCTCCAGGACCTCGCCGCACCAAGTGCAGTCCTGATCGCCGCGGGGTACGTAGCGCAGGCGCCGGATCAACTCAGCGGTTTCCGGAAAGCTGTGGCTTACCCAGGCTGGCAGCACGGAGCGCGCGCCTGCCACCTGCAGCCAGGCGGTGGCGTACGCCACTGCCGGGCACAGTCGCGGCTCGGTCAGGTGGTGCCTGGCGAGGGCCCGTGCTGCTCGGCTGCAGGTCTTGTCCCGCCAATGGTCGAGCAATAGCTCACAGGCCGCATCGGAATGCGGCAGCCCCGCCCCGAGATGGGCGAAGACCGCTGCCAATCCCTCGCTCCCTCGCAGCGCGTCCGCCAACGCCGTGGCACCCTGGAAATAATACCGATAGAGCCGCAGCAGGTCCCGATCGCCGCTGTCGCGGCGCCGCCCAAACTCCACCCGCTGCTCGCCGAAGGCCGCTGCGGCGAGACGCGCGTCGGTGATGGGGTCGCTCACCGCATCCCGCACCAGCTTGTAGTCCTTCACCAGGCGATGATAGGGATTCTCGGGGAACGCGAGCGGGGACAGGTGGAGGGTATCCACCACCGGCCGCCGCAGCATCTCCATGACCGGGGCCAGCGCGCAAGGTGGGCAGGTCGTGTCCCAGGAGATTGTGGCCGAGTAGGTAGTCGCAGCCGGCGGCAAAGGCGTCGAGCTCGGTCAGCGCGCGGTGCCGATCGAAGGCACCCTGGCGGAGGAAGGTCTCTTCGCCCCGGATTGCTCCGATCTTGAGAAGGCCTCCTGTTGAGCCGGTTTCGAGATCCAGCGGCAGGGAGCCATTGATAAATCCGTCGAGATGAGGGTCCACGGACGAGTCTTGGATCAAGCCTTCCTGTTCGCCTCCCGTCTTGCTCCGCCCGGGGTTCGCTCCGATGGATTCCCGCCCGCCAAGCGGTATCCGGCCGCCGAGGACCGACCTGATCCGGGTTGGTTTCGATCGTGTCAGATCGGGCCGGGGCGCGCAATGGTCTCGATGGTGGTCGCGTGCGCCCGGCTTGGCGATCTTGGCCATTTTTCGCCGACGCTCGCCGGCCGCCGTGCTCCGGGGCAAGATCGTGCGCCCCCCATCGACGAGCCAGGGTCCTCATGGTGACGAGTCCTTGGAAGAGACCTCGGCGTCGAGCTCCTCGCGGTTGAGCTGGTCCGACGGTCCGCGGGTGTTCTCGTCTTCCTCCTCGCCCTCCCAATCGTAGGTCTTCTCCTTCGGGGCTGGGTCGAGATTCCGGCACATCAGGGCCAGAATCACGCCGAGCACGGCGCCCGCCAGGTGATACTCGAAGGAGATGTTCGGCGTCGTCGGCAGGATTCCTCCGATCATGCCGCCGTAGAGCAAGAAGACCGTCAGGGAGAGGGCGATGGCGCGTCGGTCCCAGCGCAGGGCGCCGATGGTGAAGACGAAGAAGAGCATGCCGAAGGCGAGTCCGCTGGCGCCGAGGTGAAAGGCGGGACGGGCGAAAAGCCAGACCGCGAGCCCGGAGCCGAGCCAGACCACGGGAATGACGATGCGGGCGGACTTCGGATAGCCGTAGATCAGGGCCGTGCCGAGCGCCAGGATGGGCGCGGTATTGGCGATCAGATGGGCGAATCCGCCGTGTAGCAGCGGGGCGAGCAGGATGCCCCGCAAACCCGATGCCTGGCGGGGGTAAAGGGAGTAGGGCGCCAGATCGAGACCAGCCAAGGTCTCGACAATCCTGGTCGCCCAGAGGATGCAGGCGAACGTCAGGGCGACCAGGAAGGCCCGCCGCAGACGGCGGGTATCGGTGTGCGCATCTTCGGGCGTCGGCGGACCGGCGTTCACCGTAGCGTTTGGGGGAGCGTCGTCTAGCGAGCGCGCGGCGCAGGCGCGTCGCTCGCATCGCCCTGCGCTCCTGGCTCCGTCGGCGGCACCCAGCCGTCGCTGAGGGTCGCCATGAAGGCGACGATGGCATCCTCTTCTTCCGCCGAGAGGCCCAGGTTTCCCAGTTCCTCCCTGTTCACGTTCTCCGCCACCTCTGGCGCGGGCCAGCAGTTCTTTCCCGGGAGGGGTTCGGCCGTCGCCTCACATGCTGGCTTGACGTCGCGCGTGTTGTAGAAGTGCACGACCTCTTTCAGGCTCTTCTGCGCGCCGTTGTGCATGTAGGCCTTGACGAAGTCTTGGTTTGGGCGCAGGTCGACGTTGCGCAGCGTCGGCACCTTCTGCTTGCCCAGGTTCTCGGCGGCCCGGGCGGCGAAGCGCGGGACCGTCCTGAGGAACCCGCCCAGCCCCTCGTCCACCCAGGCCGCGCCTTGGGGATTGAAGGCGGCCACGCCGTACCAGGGGTTGTCCGGGTTGCGGCCGACGCCCAGGTTGTCGTAAGTGAAGTCCGTGAACAGCGGTGGCGCTCCGTTGGGGCCGGGTTGGCTGGGGTGGCAGGCGGCGCAGTTGCCCTTGTCCTCGCGCTCGAACAGCGAGAGCCCCCTCTGCTCCCGTTCCGTCAGGGGGTAACGGTCCGGATCCTTGAGATAGTGGTCGTACTTCGAGCTGAAGGCGTTGACCTCGGGCGAGGCCTCGAAGGCGGCGACCGCCTGCGCGATGGCGTTGTAGCCGTCCACCTTGTTCGCGCAAGCGGTCTCGCCGAAGTAGTCGCGAAACTGCTCGCCATAGGCCCCCGCGCAGACCTTGTCGACCACCTCTTCATGCGCCGCCAGATTCTGCTCTACGGGGTTCAGGAAGGGGCCTTGCGCCTGCTCCGCCGCGGTGTTGCCGAGCAGCCAGCCGGTAGCCCGGCCGTCCCAGAAGTTGCCGCCGACGAAGTGGTCCTCTACCGGGTCGAGATGCAGTGGCGGGCTGTCGGTTGCGTAGGCGGCCGAGGGCGGCTTGCGGTTTCCGAACCGGCCGTGAACCGCGCCCTCATAGGCCGCGCCCGCCGCGTTGATGGGGCTGTCCGGGCCGGTCCAGCCGGCCGCTGGACTATGGCAGGTGGCGCAGGACTGGCCGGCGGGCCGCGACAGGGTGGCGTCGAAAAAGATGAGTCGCCCAAGCTCGGGCAGGGACGGGTCGGCCCCGGCCGCTGCAGTCACCAGCAGGGCCAGGGGCACAAGTCTTAGCGGGGCCGGAGAATACATGGGCTGCTCCTTTCGGGTGCCGATTGACGCTGCGGGAGTGGTCCGTGGCACGATAGGTTACCCGTAAGGGACCATTTGCGACCAGTCGGCCTCGTGTTGACAACGGGGAGCCGTTTCATCAAAATGCGCGGTCTTTAGTTTGAGCAGCAGATCCAACGGTTCCAGGAGACGACTTTGGCCAATTCCGCCCAAGCCCTCAAGCGCGCCCGTCAGGCCGAGAATCATCGCCTGCGCAACGCCTCTCGCCGCAGCACGATGCGGACCTATCTCAAGAAGGTGGTCAAGCTGATCGAGGCGGGCGACAAGGAGGGGGCCGCCGAGGCATATAAGCAGATGGTGCCTGTCATCGACAACGCCGCCAACAAGGGGCTGATTCATGCCAATAAGGCCGCGCGCCACAAGAGTCGGCTGAACGCCCACATCAAGGCCATGGCCTGAGGCCCGTCCCGCGGTCTCCCCTAAAGAACCGGCTCCGCGCCGGTTTTTTCTTGCCCTCCAGTTCCCCATGCACACCATGAAGGCGTTCAGGGGCAACCTGTTTACCGATCTGCCTGCCCCGGCCACGGGCGAGTCCTTCGTGGAGGTCGTGCGCCACCGCAGCCTGGTCATAGAGCGTATCGTCAGCTCGGATTCCCCCGAGCCCGTCCTCTACGACCAAGAGCAGGACGAGTGGGTGATCCTACTCGAGGGGCGGGCGACCCTTGAGGTCGCGGGCGAGGTGACGGAGCTGGCGGCGGGTGACTGGATCTTCATCCCGGCTCACACCCCCCACCAGCTGATCGCCGCTTCCCCCCAGCCGCGTTGCCTCTGGCTGGCGGTCCATCTGTTCCCGGCAGAGGCCGTTGTCTAGGCGCCGAGGCGGGCCTTCGTCTTCCGCGTTCGCGTAAGATGACTGCCCTGACTACTGGCTCACCAGATCGTCGGTGAAACAAGACAACCAAGCACCCGAGGAGGAAAGCGCGTGACTGATCGACCCGACACCGAGGCCGTCAAGCACTACCTGCTGGACCTTCAGGACCGCATCTGCGCGGCCTTCGAGACCGAGGACGGGAGCGCGCGCTTTCGCGAGGACGCCTGGGAGCGTCCCGGCGGCGGGGGTGGCCGCACCCGGGTGATGCAGCAGGGTGCCGTCTTCGAGCAGGGTGGGATCAACTTCTCCCACGTCTTCGGCGAGCGTCTGCCGCCGTCGGCCACCGCGAACCGGCCCGAGCTCGCTGGGCGCGGCTTTCAGGCCATGGGCGTATCCTTGGTGATGCATCCGCGTAACCCCTATGTGCCCACGTCGCATGCCAACGTTCGGTTCTTCATCGCCGAGAAGGACGGCACCGAGCCTGTCTGGTGGTTCGGTGGCGGCTTCGACCTCACGCCCTATTACGGATTCGAGGAGGACGTGATCCACTGGCACCGCACCGCCCGGACAGCCTGCCTGCGTTTCGGGGAGGATGTCTACCGGCGCTTCAAGCGCTGGTGCGACGAGTACTTCTACATCAAGCACCGCAGCGAGCCGCGCGGCGTCGGCGGCCTCTTCTTCGACGACCTCAACGAGTGGGGATTTGGGCGCAGCTTCGCCTTCATGCGCAGCGTCGGGGACCATTACCTCCCCGCCTACCTGCCGGTCGTACAGCGGCGCAAGGAAACGCCGCACGGGGAGCGGGAACGTTCCTTTCAGAAATACCGGCGAGGTCGCTATGTCGAGTTCAACCTGGTCTACGACCGAGGGACCCTGTTCGGACTCCAGTCCGGCGGGCGCACCGAGTCGATCCTGATGTCCCTGCCGCCGGAGGTGAGCTGGCGCTATGACTGGCACCCGGAGCCAGGGTCAGCGGAGGCCGAGCTGTACGAGGCCTTCCTGCAGCCGCGGGACTGGCTGCCGGAGCAGTGAGGCCGATCGGATTGTCCCCGAGAAGGCTAGCGGGGAGCGGCGCGCATCGCATTGCGCGCCGCCAGGTCGTCAATGAGCCCGTCGATGCCCTTCTGCCGGGCCATGCGTACGAAGGTGGAGCGGTAGTTGGCGAGCAGACTGACCCCGGCGACGGCGACGTCATAGGCGAGCCAGCGGTCGCCCTTCTTGTACATGCGGTAATCCACGTCGATCGGGTCGCCCCCGGGATAGAGCACCCGGGTGCGGACGACGGTCTCGGTCTCCCCCGGGGCCAACCGCAGGGGCAGATAGCGGATCTCCCACTCGCTCAGCTCGTTGACCGCCGTCGCGTAGGTGTTGATGAGCAGCGACTTGAATGCCGCGCCGAAGGCGTCGCGCTGGGCCGGGCTCGCCTCCTTCCACACCGGGCCGAGCACGACGGAGCAGACCCGCCGGAAGTCCACGTTCGGCAGCAACAACTCGTCCACCAGGCGGTGCACGAAGGCCGGGTCCGTCTCCAGCAGCCGGCGGTCCTTGCGCAGGACATCGCGCACCCCATCGGAGACCCGCTGCACGACCTGCTGGGGCTCGCTCAGGGGCCCGCCCGCAGCCGTCGATCCCCAGTCCCACAGCAGACCGGCGAGCGTCAGAAGCGCCAGGATTAGCGGGCGCGCGGGCGCCGTGGCGTGGGCCAGTTTGCGCGGTGCCTCAGGCACCGGCAACCATCGCCTTGGTGTCCAGATGCTCGTGAATCCAGTCCCGAACCTGGTGCGAGGAGCGCGAGCCGCTGAAACGTCCGCGCTCCTCCCCGTGCTGGAACAGGATCACGGTGGGAAAGCCGCGCAGCCGGTAGTGGCCGGCGAGCTTCATATTGTCGCCCTCGTCCACCTCCACCTTGGCCAGGCGAACCGAGCCACCGAGCTCGTTGATGACGCGTTCGAGGTGCGGAGCGAGGGCGTGGCAGGGGGCGCACCAGTCGGCCCAGAAGTCCACCATGATGGGTTCGTCGCGGGAGGCGTCGACCACCTCGGCCTGGAAGCGCTCCTGGTCGACGTCGAAGATGTGTGGGTTGGGATGCTTGATCTGGAACATGCGGAAAATCAGGATTCGCTCGATTACCGGCGATTCTAGCAGCCTCCGGCATGGTCCAGAAAGCGCGGGCATTGGCGCCGCGCGGCCTTTGTTTTTGAGGCCGGCCCGCAGCTGGGTTATGTTTAGAGGACTCGCCGCTTCGCGCGGTTCGAAACGCCTTCCCAGTCGATCCGGGTGCGCCCAGGCGCGCTCCCTTTGGTAGCCAGCACCATGACCGTCAAGAGCTCTTCCCGAACCGGATTTCCTCTCACCCGCATGCGTCGCATGCGTCGCGACGACTTCTCCCGTCGTTTGATGCGCGAGACGCGCCTTGCGCCCGAAGACCTCATCTACCCCGTGTTCGTGGTGGAGGGCTCGGGCCAGCGGGAGCCGGTGCCTTCCATGCCCGGCGTGGAGCGCAAGAGCATCGATCTCCTGGTTGAAGAGGCGCGAGCGATCCACGCGTTGGGAGTCCCGGCCATGGCCCTGTTCCCGGTCACGCCGCTTTCGGCCAAGTCCGAGGATGCGCGCGAGGCGTACAACCCGGAGGGGCTCGCACAGCGGGCGGTGCGTGCCCTAAAGGACGCGCTGCCGGAGCTCGGCGTCATCACCGACGTTGCCCTCGATCCCTTCACCACCCACGGCCAGGACGGGCTGATCGATGATACCGGCTACGTCATGAACGACGAGACGGTCGAGGTGTTGACCCGCCAGGCCTTGTCCCACGCGGAGGCGGGTGCGGATGTGGTGGCCCCCTCGGACATGATGGACGGGCGCATCGGCTCCATTCGCGCGGCGCTGGAGCAGTCCGGCCACATCCATACGCGGATCCTGGCCTATTCCGCCAAGTACGCCTCCAGCTTCTATGGCCCCTTCCGCGACGCCGTGGGCTCCGCCGCCAACCTCGGCGGCGGCAACAAGTACAGCTACCAGATGGACCCGGCCAACAGTGACGAGGCGATGCACGAGGTGGCGCTCGATCTCCAGGAAGGGGCGGACATGGTCATGGTTAAGCCGGGCATGCCGTATCTCGACATCGTCTACCGGGTCAAGCAGCGCTTCGGCGCTCCGACCTTCGTCTATCAGGTGAGCGGCGAGTACGCCATGCTCAAGGCCGCGAGCCAGAACGGTTGGCTCGACGAGCGGGCGGTGGTGCTCGAGGCGCTGCTGTCCATCCGGCGGGCGGGCGCGGACGGAATTCTCACCTACTACGCCAAGGACGCCGCCCGCTGGCTCAACGATTGATACGAACGGCGTGAGGGACCAGTACGCGGTCATCGGCAACCCGATCGGGCACAGCAAGTCGCCCCTGATCCATGCCGCCTTCGCCCGGGAGACCGGCCAGGACATGGACTACGGGCGCATCCTGGGCAGCCTGGACGATTTTCCCGGGGACGTGCGCCGCTTTCTCGCCGGGGGTGGCCGCGGCCTGAATGTCACCGTGCCCTTCAAGGAGCAGGCCTGGCGGCTGGCCGACGAGCGCAGCCGCGGGGCTGAAAGCGCGGGGGCGGTCAACACCCTGATCCTGCTGCCGGATGGACGGCTGCGCGGGGATAATACCGACGGGGTCGGCATGGTGCGGGACCTGACCCGAAACCACGGCTTCGACTTCGCCGGCAAGCATGTTCTGTTGCTCGGCGCCGGCGGGGCCTCGCGCGGGGTGCTGCGTCCCCTGTTGGAGACCGGGCTCGCCTCGCTCGTCATCGCCAACCGCACGGCGGCGAAGGCGCTGGATCTCGCCGCCGCGGCCGCCGCGCTGGGGCCGGTCAGCGGTTGCGGGCTGGAGGGACTCGCCGGACGGCGTTTCGACCTCGTCGTCAACGGCACCTCGGCCGGCCTGGCGGGGGAGGTGCCCGGCATCCCGGACGACTGCCTCGCCCCCGGCGGCTGGACCTACGACATGCTCTACGCCGACGCGCCCACGGCCTTCCGCCGTTGGGGCATGGAGCACGGTGCCGTACAGGCCCTCGACGGCCTGGGTATGCTGGTGGAGCAGGCGGCGGAATCCTTTTTCCTGTGGCGCGGGGTGCGTCCCGCCACCGCCCCCGTGATCGCGCTCCTGCGCGGCGGGGCGGTCTGAAACGGAGGCAGCATGAAGATCGCGGTGCTGGGTTTGGGGCTCATGGGGTCGGCCATCGCGCTGCGGCTCCGACGCGAGGACCATGAGGTCACGGGCTGGAACCGCAGCCCGGAGAAGGCGCGCGCACTGGCGGACCAGGGGCTGGCAATCGCCTCCACGTCAGGCGATGCCATCGAGGCCGCGGAGGTCGTGCTCCTGGTCTTGGGTGATGCCGCCGCCATTTCCGAGACCCTTCTCGAGGCGGACACGGCGGCGCGGCTCGCCGGGCGGGTCGTGCTGCAGCTGGGCACCATCGCGCCGGCCGAGAGCCGGCGCATCGCCGCCCGGGTGGAGGCCGCTGGCGGCAGGTACCTGGAAGCGCCGGTGCTCGGCAGCCTGCCGGAGGCGGGCGAGGGCCGGCTCATCATCATGGCGGGAGGGGAGCGGGACCTGTTCGAACGCTGTCTGCCGGTGCTCCGCTCTCTCGGCCGCGACCCGCAGCTCATCGGGGAAGTGGGACAGGGCGCGGCGCTCAAGCTGGCCATGAATCAGCTCATCGCCGGGCTTACCGCGGCCTTCTCCCTCAGCCTCGGTCTGGTCCGCTCCGAGGGCATCGCGGTCGAGCAGTTCATGGGTCTGCTGCGCGCGAGCGCCCTCTATGCCCCGACATTCGACAAGAAGCTCGACAAGTATCTGAGCCACGAATACGGTGCCGCCAACTTCCCGCTCAAGCACCTGCTCAAGGACGTGCGGCTATTTCGCCAGGTGGCGGAGGGCACCGGCCTGGATATCGCCCTCATCACCAGCCTGGAGGCGGCCTTCCTCCGCGCCCTCGGAAAGGGCTACGGGGAGCAGGATTACTCCGCCGTGTACGAGGCCATCGCGCCGCGCTAAGGTGCGCCCCGTTCACCCACACCGCACGTCAGACCAGAGCAGCAGCCCGATGTATCGACCTTTGGACCTGCCCTTCACGCACAAGCCGGGGCGTCGCGAGCGTCATCTCCGGCGCCGGCACGGGAATCCCCTGTTCGGCTGGCCTCCCCAGGAGGTAGCGGCAGAGGAGCTGCTTGCCGCCCAGCGCGAGGACCACGAGGACATGGAGACCTTCCAAGGGGCTTTCCGCGCGCTCGTGCAACAGGCGGTGGACCTTCCGCCCAACGCCGGCAGCGAGGTGGTTCTCAGCCTCAAGGAGCAGCTGGAACGCCTGTACGAGCAAAGCTTCGGCCTGCCCCAGGACCATTCCCGGGAGCGGCAGGCGATCACCAAGCTGATCGCGCTCATCATGCAGGCGGTGCGGCGTTCCACCGGGCCCGATTCTCTTGCCCGAAGCGAGCTGGCGGACGAGGCGGAGGCACGCGCCATCCATTTCCGTTTGTTGGAGCAGCCCCTGGTGGCCGACCTTCTCCACCCAGAGACGCCGATCGCGCCGGACGAGCTCACGCCGGCCTTACTCAGCGCCGCCCCCGAGGAGGTAGACGCCGTGCTTGAGATCTTCGACCCCGATCAGGTGGCCCTGCTGGTCGCCGAGGGCCGAGACCTGCTCGACCGGCTGCGCGCCGATGGGGTGACGGCCCCCGCGGCCAGGGCGCGGCTGGCCCAGCTCGAGGCCCACCTTGCCGGGCAGCCGAGCGGGCGTCCCATCAACTGATCCCGCAAGAGCTGATCGCCAAGAGAGCTTCTGCCCTGTTAGGGCTGATCATCGCCTTGTTCGCATCGGCTGCCTGCACGTCCGAGTCGCACCCGGAAGACCCGTCCACCGATCCCGAGGTCACTCGTCTCGTGCCCGTGGGCTGGTCGATTACGCAGTCGGTGCCGGGCGACCTGAACGCCGACGGGGCCGAGGATCTCGCCGCAGTGGTGCTGCGCGGCGAGTCGGCGGACGGCGATCCGGCGGAGGAGGAAGGCGCTCGCGGTCTTCTGGATCTGTTTGCCGATCCGGACGGGGGTTATCGCATCCAGGAATTCGCGCCGGCGGCGCTGCCCTGCGCTTACTGCCTCGGCACCTTGGGCGGGGCGCCCCACGCCCCGGCGTTCGCGCTCGCGATCGCGGACGGAAAGCTGTCCGTGGGCTGGCTGCGTGGATCCCGCGAGACGGTGGAGGTGATGCTGACCATTGTCTACGACGCCGACCGTGGTGCCTTGCGGCTGGCCGGGGACGAAATGGTCACTAGCGATCGGCTCTCTGGCGCCTCCTCCCGTCTCGTCCGGGACTACGGCACCGGGACCGAGAGCGGCGAAGGAGGCGTGACGAGCAGACCGCCCCGGTTCGTTCCGCTCACCGAGGTATCCGGGGACGACTATTGAGGTTGCGCCACGCGGCGCGGATGGTCTCCGGAGGAACCACAGGGAGCGATAGGCGACACGGGAAACGCTGATCTACTCAGCGTTTCCCGTGGTACAGGACGTACCGCCATTTTCAACGCGTTACACGCGTTGAAGATGAAGGAACCGGGAAACCGCGTTTTCTAGTTCCGTCTGATTTTTGGCCAGGATGGCCAATGAACCAGTGTTTCCCAAGGGTGCAGCTGCTCTACCGCGATCGCCTCGAAGGGGCCAGGTGATCTTTCGGCTGGGAAGCCGGACCGCGGTCCCGCGCCTTCCGGCGTGACCCCGGATCACTCCTTCTCGCAACCATCCTGTATCTTGACCACCTTCACCGGAATCACAGTGCCGTCGCTGTAGCCGGGCAGATTCTCCAGATAAGCCTGGGGCTGCTGCGCGAGGGCGATGGCCTGTTCAAGGAGCTTGGTGATCTCTTCGTCTGAAAGCTTGTCGATCTTTTCGTTACCCGGCATGTTCTGTTCCAGATAGTCGGCCCACAGGAACTCCATGAAATAGGCCGCGTCCGCCGGGTAGCTCGGAGGTACGCAATCGTTGCCGGCCTTGACGTATCCGCAGCTGTCGCGCACCCAGCGCGACCAGGTGCGGTAGGCGTCGTTCTGGAGGTCCTTGAGGTCGGGCGCGCGTTTCTCGAGATCGCCCGGGGTGATCGCCTTGCCGTTCTCGTCATCCAGCCAGGTCAGATGATTGTGAACCATGAATGACCAGAAGCTGTCGGTCCCGTCCTGCTTCCGGTTGGTGAGGATGCAGGCGTACAGCGCGTCCACGTCCGTGTACTTTTCCTCGTTGGCCACCATCAGCGCATGGCTTAGGTGATGGTGGTCGGTGATGTAGAATCGCTTGCCGGCGCCGTTGGCGGGACCGATGACCGTCGGCACATGGTGGGTGGACTTCAAAAGATACTTTTGGATCTTCTTCTCATCGCGGTCGAACTTCGCCTTCGCCTTGCAGCGGGTGGCGTGGGCGCCGACGGAAACCTGCGTCGGCGCGATGTCCTTGAGCTTCAGCCGGCACAAGACCCCGGTCCCGGTGTCCTCGTCACAATCCTGGATGCCGTCCTGGGTCTTTGCGCACAGGTCCTTGTCGTAGCTCAGCTCGTTGCAGAACTCGGCCGCCTTGGCACAGGAGGCCAGCGCGGCGTCGAAGGTTCCGGCCTGTGCCGGGATGGCCGTAAAGGCCATGCTGACTGCCAGCAGGCCTGTTGTTGGTGCCCTCGTTTTCATTCTTGAGTCTCCAGAGTTCAGGGTCGCGGGTTTGCTCATGGTGGAGCCGGGTGTTCCGCGTGCGGGTCCCTCGCGGGCTAGCACGTTCTGGAGACTATAGTAGAGCGAACGAGAAAGAGAACCGTTCTCACCGCCCCGAGGCCGGTTCTCCCGGCAGCCCAAGGTCGCTGACGACCATATGGACCTGAGACCGGTTGCGGGACTCGCGTCCCGCGATCATGGGCGAAACTGAGAAAGGGAGGGAGGCTAGGCTGGGATCTGGAGCGAACCCCAGCGCAATATTCCTGAAAATCGCGTGAAGCTCGCCGCCGGGGCGGGGCCTACTCTCCGGCGATCGTCATCCGGTCAATGAGCCAGGAGCCGGTGCGGGTGCTGCCAGGGAAGTCGCAGTCGTTGCCGACGGCCAGCAGGCCTTCGAACATGCGCTTGAGGTTGCCGGCGATGGTGATCTCCTCGACCGGGAACTGGATCTCCCCGTTCTCCACCCAGAAGCCGGCGGCGCCGCGGGAGTAGTCCCCCGTCACGGGGTTGGTGCCGTGGCCCATGAGCTCGGTAACGAAAAGGCCGGTGCCCATCTCCCGGAGCAGGCCGGTACGGTCGAGGGTGCCCATGTCGATATGCAGGTTGCGCACCCCGCCCGCGTTGCCCGTCGTTGCCATGCCGAGCCGACAGCCGGAGTAGGCGTCGAGCACGTAGGAGCGCAGTACGCCCCCGGAGACCAGGTCCTTCGCGCGGGTGGCAACCCCGTCGCCGTCGAAGGGGGCGCTGCCGAGACCGCGCGGCAGTCGCGGTGCCTCGTGAATGCGCACGAAATCCGGAAAGATCTGCTTGTCCAGGTGATCCAGAAGGAAGCTTGAACGACGATAGAGGCTGGAACCGCTGATGGCGCTGATCAGGCTGCGCATCAGCCCGGCGGCCATCTGCGCCGTGAACAGCACGGGGGCCTCCCGGGTGGTGAGCCGCCGTCCGCCGAGTCTGGCCAGGGTGCGTTCGCTGGCGCGCCGCCCGATCGCCGCGGCCGGCTCCAGCTCCTCGGCGGCCCGTGCGGAGCTGTACCAGTAGTCCCGTTGCATGCTCTCGCCTTCCTGGCCCACGACGGCGCAGGACAGCCCGTGGCGTGAGCTGGGATAGCCGCCAACGAAGCCGTGGCTGTTGCCGTAGACGTGCAGCCCCGCATGGGTCGAGACGGTCGCGCCCTCGGAGTTCACGATGCGGGGGTCGGTGTCGCGTGCCGCGGCCTCACACTCGGTGGCGAGGGCGATGGCGTCCTCGACCGTGACCTGCCACGGATGGTAGAGGTCGAGATCCGGGATGTCGGTCGCCATCAGCGCGGCGTCCGCCAGCCCGGCACAAGGGTCGTCCTGGGTGTGGGAGGCGATGGTACAGGCGGCCGCGACCGTGTCTCGTATGGCCGCGTCGCTGAGGTCGGAGGTGCTGGCGGAACCCTTGCGATGGCCGAAGTAGACGGTGATCCCGAGCCCGTTGTCGCGGGTGTGCTCCACGGTTTCCACCTCGCCGAGGCGTACCGTGGCCTCCAGCCCGGCGTCGCTGCTGGCGGCGGCCTCGGCGGCGCTGGCCCCTTGTCGTTTGGCCTCCGCGAGCAGGTCGGCCACGATATGCTCCAGCCGCGACTGGCGCGCGCGGAGGTCGTCGGTTGCAATCTCGTTCATGCTGGCCTGCCGGCTCCCCCTGTTGATGGATTTTCTCCGCGCCCTGGATCGGTCAGGCGCTGGTGCCGCCCACGGTGAGCCCATCCACGCGCAGAGTCGGTTGGCCGACGCCGACCGGGACGCTCTGGCCCTCCTTGCCGCAGGTGCCGACGCCTTGGTCCAGCTCCAGATCGTTGCCGATCATGCTTACGCGGGTGAGCACGTCCGGCCCGTTGCCGATGAGGGTGGCCCCCTTCACGGGGCGGCCGAGCTTGCCGTTCTCGATCAGGTAAGCCTCGCTGGCGGAGAAGACGAACTTGCCGGAGGTGATGTCCACCTGCCCGCCGCCGAAGTTGACGGCGTACAGGCCCTTGTCCACGGAGGCGATGATCTCGCGCGGATCCCTGTCGCCGGCGAGCATGTAGGTGTTGGTCATGCGCGGCATGGGCAGGTGGGCGTAGGACTCGCGTCGGCCGTTGCCGGTCGGGGTGACCCCCATCAGGCGGGCGTTGAGCTTGTCCTGCATGAATCCGCGCAGGATGCCGTTCTCGATCAGGACCGTGTTCTGGGTCGGGGTCCCCTCGTCGTCCACGTTCAGAGAGCCGCGCCGGGCGGGCAGGGTGCCGTCGTCGACGACGGTTACGCCGGGGGCGGCGACCCGCTCGCCCAGCCGTCCGGCGAAGGCGGAGGTCCCCTTGCGGTTGAAGTCGCCCTCCAGTCCGTGGCCCACGGCCTCGTGGAGCAGCACGCCCGGCCAGCCGGGTCCGAGCACTACCGTCATGGTGCCGGCGGGTGCATCGGTGGCCTCCAGATTCATCAGGGCGAGGCGCACCGCCTCGCGGGCGAAGCCGAGCGCCCGGTCGTGCTCCAGAAAGTAGTCGAGGCTCCGACGGGCGCCGCCGCCGCTCGAGCCCTGTTCGCGGCGGTCTCCGTCCTCCGCGATGACGTTGACGTTGAGTCGCACCAGCGGCCGCACGTCGGCGCTGAAAGTGCCGTCCGCTGCCGCTACCAGCACCACGTCGTGGGCGGCGACCAGACTCGTGACGACCTGCTTCACCCGCGGGTCTTGGCTGCGGGCCTCCTGGTCGACGCGGTGCAGCAGGGCGACCTTCTCGGGGTCGGGCAGGCTCTCGAGCGGGTTGATCGGCTGGTAGAGCTGGTGAGATGCGGGGGAGCCGCCCGCCACCCGGACCCGACCCTCACCGCCGCTGCGGGCGATGGCGCGAGCCGCCTGGGCGGCCTCGAGCAGGGCGGGAAACTGCAGCTCGTCAGAGTAGGCGAACCCGGTTTTCTCGCCGCTCACCGCGCGCACGCCCGCGCCCTGCTCGATGTTGAAGTTGCCCTCCTTGAGGATGCCGTCCTCCAGGACCCAGGACTGCAGCCGGCTGGATTGGAAATAGATGTCGGCGGCATCGATCCTGCCGCCGTCGAGCTGTCCGAGCAGTCGGTCGATCTGTCGGTCGTCGAGCCCGACGGGGGCGAGGATGCTGTCTCGGGCGATGACGAGGGGGTCGCTCATGGTGACTCGGAAGATCTGGTAAGTGGTCGGACGCTGCGCGCCCCGGCGCCCTGGGCTGCGCGACGAATCTGCCTGTCGCTTAAGACTGAGGTCGCGTCAGCGGCATTTCAAACGCCGGTGCTCGATGGTCGGGAAGTTGCGGCGCACCGAGCTCTGGAAATCCTGGTCCAGCGGGCAGCAGACATAACCCGTGCCGCGAGGAACCTGTGCCAGCACCGTTCCCCAGGGGTCGACGATCATGCTGTGCCCGTGAGTCTCGCGACCGCTGATGTGATAGCCGCCCTGGGCCGCGGCGACCACGTAGGCGAGATTCTCGATGGCTCGCGCTCGCACCAGGGTCTCCCAGTGGGCCTTGCCGGTGAATGCGGTGAACGCGGAGGGGATCGCCAGCACCTCCATGCCGCTGTCGAGCATCTGGCGGAACATCTCCGGGAAGCGCAGATCGTAGCAGACGGCGATCCCGAGGCGGCCGAATGGGCTGTCGAGCACGATGATGTCGTTGCCGGGCTCGATGGTGGAAGACTCCTCGTAGCGCTCGTCGGCGCCCGGAATGTTGACGTCGAAGAGGTGGAACTTGTCGTAACGGGCGACCCGTTCTCCCTTCTCGTTGAACACCAGACACGCGGCGCGGACGCGGCCCGGCTGGCGGGAGTGCAGCGGAATCGTTCCGCCGACGATCCAGACCCGGTGACGTGTCGCCAGCTTCGCGAGGTAGGTCTGCAGGGGGCCCTCGCCGTCGAACTCGCGCAGGGTGAGAACGTCCTGGTCCCGCTTGCCCATGAAGGCGAAGTTCTCCGGCAGCACGACCAGCCCCGCCCCATGCTCGGCTGCCTCCTTCACGAGGCGCTCGGCTTCCAGCAGGTTGGCGCTGACATTGGGTCCGGTCGCCATTTGCACGGCGGCGATCCGCGGGTTGGGCTTGGGCATAAACGGCGAGGTGTCAGTTTCTGCAGGCGGCGGTCGCCGCGGTGTTGAGTGTACGCGTATTGGGTAGCAGCGACGCAAGATACCACCGGCGCCGTGCGGACCAAAACCGGCGTGCGGTCATCCACGGATTCGCGCTCATCAGTGGCCGGGCAGGAAGAGGTTGGGACCGGGCTTTTTCGGTTCCTCTTCGATCGGCTCGGTGACGCGGGCGGCCTCCGGTTCTTCCGTTTCGGCGCGTTGCGCCCCGGTGCCCGAGTGACCGGGAACGAAGGCCTGGCTGCTGTCGCCCTCGGTCTGGCTGCCGCGACGAACGATCGCAGGCGAATCCCAAGGACCCGTGATGTCGTACTGGTAGCTGACCAGCTTGTCGACGGCGCCACCGGAGACCCGGTCGACGAGGTAGACCGCGGCGCCGACCAGGGGGCCTCCCGCCACGGCCCCGGCCAGCGCGACCCCGGTGCCGATGCGGGGTGTGACGGTGACGACCTGGTCGAACTCCTTGCGCACCAGGTCGGTGCTTCCGGTGACCTCGACGCTGGCGGACGGGCCGTCGATCAGCAGCTTCTCGATCGTCGCTTGGCCGTCCCTGATGCTCAGCTCGCCGGTGATGCGCTCGAAGGCGTAGCCGCGCCCGAACAGGTCGCTGAAATCCAGGCTCAGGCGCCGCTGCAGGGCACCGAGATTCATGATTCCCAGCATGCGTCCAACGCCCGGCTCCAGATCCAGCAGGCTGCCCTTGCCGACCTCGATCGTCGCCTCGCCGTTCAACCCCTCGGCGGCCAGGTCCGACGGCCCGCCGGCCCATTGCAGACGGAAGCTGGCCGTCGCCGGAGCCTTGTAGATCAGGCTCTCGTAGCCCAGGTGGCGCAGGAACTCGCCGAGGTCCTCACCTTTACCGTCGAGCTCGATCGCGGTGTGCTGGGCCCCGGCTTCCGAGGTCCACCAAGCCTCGCCGTCGATGTTCATCAGCCCGCCAGTGAGCCGCAGTGGCGTGTACTCGATCCCGTTGGGCGTCGGACTTGAGTCGAGGCTGACTTCCCCGATGAGGTTGTCGGCCCACAGCAGGCTGTCGATGCGAAGCTCCAACAAGTGCGCCCGGCGCGGGTCGGGGCGCTTCTTGCCGCTTGCCAAGGGTCGCCCCTGCCCGCCATCCTCCCCCATCAGGCCGGCGAGGTCGAGCCGTTGCAGATGGACGCGCAGCGGCTCGCCGCGGGGACGGTGCGGGATGCGCACATCGCCCGCAAGCTCCCGCGCCTGGATTCGCAGCTGCCAGCGCTCCTGATTGCGCTCGGCCGTGAGCCGCAGGTCATTGGACTCGAGCTTGCCGAGCTCCAGGCGCCCGACCTGGATATCCGCGGACCGGAGCGCTACGCCCGTCTCCGCGCGCGCGCCGGCCTGGTCTTGTCGCTCCCACCAGTTGAGCCAGGCGCCCAGGTCGAGGCTCGCAAGCCTGCCGCTCAGGCTCATGCCCGGTTCGCCCACCGGCGCGGCCTTGCCGCTCAAATTGAGGTTTCCGCGGGTGAAACGCAGACCCCCGGATGCGTCGCGCTGGAAGCCGAGGTGGAGTCCCAGGTCTCCGTAGCCGCCCCGTAGCTCCAGGTCCTCACCCGGCGCGAGCGTGCCTTCCAGGCGCGCGGTCCGGCGCGACGCCGCCTCCTTGCCCAAGGGAGGCGGCAGGTCCACGGCGATGCCGGATAGGTCGGACTCCAGGGAGAAGGCGAGGGGAATACCATCCTGTCCGATGGCGGTGTGCTCGATGTCCAGACGCAGCTTCAGCTCGGACTCTCCCCGCGCGTATTCCCACAACGATGAGGGCAGTCGTTGCGCCAGTACCTGGGTGGGCATTTTGCTGGTGGCGTCGATCCGCGCTGCCCCGCCGGAGCCGTCCACTCCCGGTTCGGTGGCGATACGCATCCGGACGGGTATTCCCCAAAGCTCGGCATCGATGGCGTCGGCGGTGAGGCTGTCCTCCCGGAACGCGAGTCTGCCGGCCAGATGGTCGAGCCTGAGATCTGCGCCGGCGAGGGAGACCGCGGCCTGCCCCGGCCAGGAGATCTCCCCCCTGAGCGCGGGCGAGGCAGTCTCGCCGGGTTTGGGTAGAGGCACGGTAAGATCCGTGATGTCGACCCGCAAGCACCCTTCGACCTGGAGGGCGCGGGTCAGTGCGCCCAGGCGGGCCTGGAGCGGGGTCTCGTCGAGCAGGCGCAGGCCGTCGCGGAAGGGCCCCTCCGTGGCGCCGGAGATCCGCACCCAGTCGGCGTGGGCGAGGTCCGGGATATGGGCGGTCACCTCAAGGATGTCGCTGTCGAGCAGGCGGCCGGAGTAGATGGTCACCTCCATGCTCAGATTCTCGAACTCCACCTCGCCGGACAGCGCCTCGAGCCGAGGCCAATCCGGGTGATAGTCCAGGATCGTGTCTTCTACCTCGAGCAGGACCCGGAACAGGCCTTCTTGTCCTTCGAAAGGGAAGTCGCCCAAGGCGCCGGAGAACCGCAGCGTGCCGGACGGAACGGTGCCGCTGACGAAGGCGCGCTCCAGCCAGGTGGCGAGCCGTTTCTTGAGCCGGCCGGTCGGGATGTACCGCCGCACCGCCGCGAGGTCTGCGTCCAGGATCTCGGTTCGAAGGTCCAGCCGCGGGCTGCTCCCGTCGACGGGGACCATCAGCGCAAGATGCGAGCGGGTTCGGATGTCCTGGTTCTCCAGGGAGAGCTCCGAGGCCGCGATCCGCCAGCCGGCTCCCGCGTCCGGATACCAGCGGAGGTCGCCTCGCAAGCGGTCGAGCGCGACCGGGGTACCGAAATACGCGGGGTACATCAGCGTCACCGCCTGGCCGTCGAGGGTGAGGTCGCCTCCGGTCTGGTCCACCGCGAAACTCGCGTCGAGCCCTCGTATCCCCGGGAGTCCGCCGGCTGGCTCGGCGGCAACGGCGAGCGCCCGGCCGCTGAGGCCCCACAGCGGTGCCTCGTCCGGGCGCTGTCGCAGACTGAACCGCAGGTCCTTCAACTCGCCTTGAACCCGGCTCTCGCGCATGTGCCTGGTCCATTCCTCGATGTTCGGCACCAGGCCGAGGGCATCGCGCAGATCCGCGCCGTGAATCGACTGGACTCCGCCCGAGAGGGACCAGCCTCCCCCGTCCTCGGGGGCGAAGCGCAGCGCCAGGTCAGCGGGCGGGCGCTGCTGCCGGCCGCGGCTGTATCCCAGGTCGGCGACCTCGATCCGCCAGCCGGCGCCGTCCTTCTGCCAGCGAACGATGGCCTGCACCTGGTCCAGGTGCAGGGGCGCGTCCGTGCCGTCCGCCGCATGCCGCCAGGCGACCAGGTTCTCCGCTTCGATCCGGTTTACGGAGTCCGCCAGGGCGGACCCGGAAAGCCGGCTCCAGCTCTCGAGCTCGACCGCATCGCTCCCGACGTGCAGCCCGCGCGGCAGTCTGCCGCCGAGCAAGGGTTCGAGGCTGCGCCCGCGGACCCGCACGTAGACGTCTCCGGACCAGGCATCGGGTTGCTCCGGAGCGCCGCGCAAATCGCCGGCGAGACGGACCTCGGTGTCCGTCTCGGAGAATAAGCGCGCCACCAGCCCCACCCGGTGGCGGGCGCCCGCATTGTCGAAGCGTCCCCGCACGTCGGAGAGGTGAACGGGCGGCGCGCCGGCGCGGTCGTCCACCCACAGCACGCTGCTGTCGACGAGCAGGAATCGGCCGTTGGCGAGGAAGAAATCCATTGCCTGCGGGTTGCCGGTCTCCATGCCCTCCAGGCCGGCCACCGTGATGCTGCCGTTTGCGCGCCGCTTGACTACCAGGTGGGCGCCTACCAGGGTCAGGGAGGCCACTTGCGGCGATAGCTCGCGGGCGCTCGACGCCAGGTCGAGATCGAGGCGCAGCTCCTCCAGAGAGAGCTGGCGACGGCCGCTCCCTGGATCGAGCAGCACCACGTCCGTCAGCGTGAGCCGCGGTATCCAGCCGGCGAGGCGCAGCCCGAAGCGGCCCACGCGTGCCTCCAGTCCCAGGGTATCCGCCAGCAGCCCCTCGACCTGGGAGCGGAACAGGTCGGCGAAGGGCAAGGCGAGGCGCACGGCGCCGATCAGGATTCCAATCGCAAGTACGCCGAGCAGGACGACGGTGACCGTGCGCGCCGCGGCAGATTTGAATAGGTGGATCATGCTTGTAGCCGTTGCCCTCAGCCACCAGCGGTCGATGCTCAGGCCAGGTGTGGCGGACTTGGGGGAGCTGCCCTGGGGCGGCGAAACGAGTTGGTTCGGGGCCGCGGAGCGATCGCCCAACCGCCGGCAACCGGCGGCCGACAGCTAGATGAGCACTACATCATACTGTTCTTGAGTATAGAGGGCCTCGGCTTGCAGCCGCACGGGTTTGCCGATGAACTCCTCGAGCTCCGCGAGGTGCCCGGACTCCTCGTCCAAGAGGCGGTCGATGACCTCCTGTGACGCCAATACCAGCAGGGTTTCGACATCGAACTGGCGCGCCTCGCGCAGGAGCTCGCGAAAGATCTCGTAGCAGGTGGTCTCTGCGGTCTTCAGGGTGCCGCGGCCGCCGCAGCAGGGGCAGGGCTCGCACAGGACGTGCTCCAGGGACTCGCGGGTGCGCTTGCGCGTCATCTCCACCAGACCGAGCGAGGAGACCTCGGAGATGTGGGTCTTGGCGTGGTCCCGCGCCAGGCACTTCTCGAGCGCGCGCATGACCTGACGCTTGTGCTCGTCGTCGGTCATGTCGATGAAGTCGATGATGATGATGCCGCCGAGGTTGCGCAGGCGCAGCTGGCGGCAGATCGCCTGGGCCGCCTCCAGGTTGGTCTTGAAGATGGTCTCCTCGAGGTTGCGGTGGCCGACGAAGGCGCCGGTGTTGACGTCGATGGTGGTCATGGCCTCGGTCTGGTCGATGATCAGATGGCCCCCGGACTTGAGCTGCACCTTCCGCTGCAGGGCCTTCTGGATCTCGTCCTCCACCCCGTAGAGGTCGAACAGGGGTCTCTCCCCCTGGTAGTACTCGATGCGCCCGGTGATGTCCGGGAGGTACTTGGCGGCGAAGGTCAGGGCGCGATCCATGGTCGAGCGCGAGTCGACGCGCACGCGCTCGACCTCGGGGCCCACCAGGTCGCGCAGCGCGCGCAGGGCCAGCGGCAGGTCGTCGTGGATCAGGCCGACATCGGCGGCAAGCTCGCAGCGCTCCCGGATGCCGCGCCACAGCTTCGCCAGAAACCCCATGTCCTTGACCAACCCCTGCTCGGCGATCCCCTCGGCGGCGGTGCGGGCGATGAAGCCGCCCTCGCCGCCATGGTCTTCGAGGTAGCGCTGGAGGATCTCCCGCAGCCGGCGCCGCTCCTCCTCGTCCTCGATCTTCTGCGACACGCCGGTGTTGCGCAGCGTGGGCATGAACACCAGGTAGCGGGAGGGAATGGAGATGTTGGTGGTGAGCCGCGCGCCCTTGGTGCCCAGCGGGTCCTTGACTACCTGCACCACGATCGGGTCTCCCTCGTGAACCAGCTCGTAGATGTGCTCGCCGCGGGGCTCGCCACCGGTGGCCGAGATGTCGGATGTGTGCAAGAAGGCGGCCCGTTCCAGCCCGATGTCGACGAAGGCGGCCTGCATGCCCGGGAGCACCCGGCAGATGCGGCCCTTGTAGACGTTGCCCACCAGCCCCCGGCGGTCGGCGCGCTCGATGATGATTTCCTGCACCACCCCGTTCTCCACCACGGCGACGCGGGTCTCGGGCGGCGTCACGTTGACCAGGATTTCTTCGCTCACCGTTCGCTTGTCCTGTTGGTTTCCGGGTCAAATCGACGTAATGGCGCAATGCCGATCTCCGACAAGAGGCCGGCGGTCTCGAACAGGGGCAGCCCCATCACCCCCGAGTAGCTCCCCCGCAGCTCGCTGACGAACAGGGCGCCCAAGCCCTGGATGCCGTATCCGCCGGCCTTGTCGGCGGGTTCCCCGGTTTCCCAGTAGGCCCGCGCCTCCTCGGAGGTGATGACGCGGAAGGTGACCTCGCTGACGCTGAGCGCCTGTCTTTCCTGTCGGTCCTCCGCCAGGGCCACTCCGCTGAGCACCCGGTGTGTGCGACCCGAGAGACGCTGCATCATGGCAGCAGCCTCCTCTCGTGTCCGTGGCTTGCCGAGTATGAGGTCGTCGATGACCACGGCCGTGTCGGCGGCCAGCACTGGAATACCAGCCGCGGCTCCCGTCAGCGCCCGCCCGGCTCGCGCCTTGTCGCGGGCGACCCGCAGCACGTAGGCCTCCGGCGGCTCATTGCCCAGGGGGTCCTCGTCCAGCTCGATGGCGACCACCGCGAACCGAACCCCGATCTGCGCCAACAATTCCCTGCGCCTCGGAGAGTTGGACGCCAGATAGATGTCTGGGTTCGTCACCGGCAGCGCCTCGATTTCAACCCCGGTGGTACGGGTGGCCGCGGAGGATGCTCCACGCGCGGTAGAGCTGCTCGGCCAGTATGACCCGGACCAGTGGGTGTGGAAAGGTCAGCGGCGAGAGGGACCAGAGTCCCTGGGCGCGCTCCAGGCACGCATCGGCCAGGCCCTCGGGGCCGCCCACCAGCAGGGCCAGGTCGCGGCCGTCGCCCATCCAGTCCGCGAGCTTTCCGGCCAGCCCGTCGGTGCTCCAGGCGCGGCCTCTCTCGTCCATGGCAATGACCTGCGCCCCTCTGGGCAGAAGTGCCAGCATGCGCTCGCCCTCGGTTCGCCGCGCCACGTCCGTGCTCGCGCCCTTGCCCCGATGGCCGGGCTCGATCTCCACCAGGTGCAAGGCGCACTCGGGGGGGAGGCGCTTGGCGTACTCCCAGTAGCCGGTCTCGACCCAGCCCGGCATCCGGCGACCTACCGCGAGCAAGTGGATGCGCATCGCGGGGCGTCAGTCCAACGGTGGGCCCAGGTCGAAGCTCACCGTCTCGAAGCCGTGCTCCTCCAGCGCGTCGAGAACCTCGTCCACCCAACCGTCCTCAGCGTCCCGCGGGACCCCGGCGATCAGTCCGGTGACGTAGCGATAGGCCTCGTGGGAGGACATGTCCTCGGGTACCGTCACCACGCGGATCCGGCCGGCCTCTTTGCTCGGCAGCACCATGAGGGGCTGTATCATCTCGATCCTCCTCGACAAGGTATTCACTTCTCTCTGGTTTCGGATAATAAACGCCCGCGTGCGAGGCGTCCTAGCGCGCTTCTAACGAGCTTCTAACCCCAGGATCCCAGTCCTGGCCGTATAATTACGCATCGTTCCGGCCGCGGCAGCCCCAGGCCGCGGAATTCCAGTCACCCGATGGACACAACCATGCAGCACCTTCGCCCGGGCTTCGAGGCCTTGCTTGCCCAGCGCATCCTGATCCTGGACGGCGCCATGGGCACCATGATCCAGCGCCACAAGCTCACCGAGGCGGACTACCGGGGCGCGCGCTTCGCCGATTGGCCGAGCGACCTCAAGGGCAACAATGATCTGCTGGTGCTGACACGGCCCGACGTCATCCGTGGCATCCACGAAGCCTATCTCGACGCGGGCGCGGACATCCTGGAGACCAATACCTTCAACGCCAACCGCGTCTCGATGGCGGACTACGGCATGGAGGACCTCAGCCATGAGATCAACGTCGCCGCGGCGCGCCTGGCCCGCGAGGCGACCGACGCCGCTTCCACACCTGACAAGCCGCGCTTCGTCGCCGGGGTGCTGGGTCCCACCAACCGGACGCTCTCCATCTCCCCGGACGTGAACGACCCGGGGTTTCGCAATCTGGACTTCGATACCCTGGTGGCGGCCTATGCCGAGGCGGCGCGCGGGCTGATCGAGGGTGGCGCGCACCTGCTGCTGATCGAGACCATCTTCGACACCCTCAACGCCAAGGCGGCCATCTACGCCTGCGAGCAGGTGTTCGACGAAGACGGCCTGACCGGAGACAGGCGCCTGCCGGTGATGATCTCCGGCACCATCACCGACCAGTCCGGTCGCACCCTGACCGGGCAGACCACCGAGGCCTTCTACAACAGCCTGCGCCACGCCCGGCCGATCTCCATCGGTCTCAACTGCGCCCTGGGCCCCTTCGAGCTGCGTCAGTACGTGGAGGAGATGTCGCGCATCAGCGAGACCCACGTCTCCGCCCATCCCAACGCCGGTCTGCCCAACGAGATGGGCGGCTATGACCTCGGCCCCGGGGATATGGCCGCGGAGATCGCCGAGTGGGCCGATTCCGGCTTCCTCAACATCGTCGGCGGCTGCTGCGGCACCACGCCTGACCACATCCGCGCCATCGCGCGGGCGGTGGAAGGCAAGGCTCCCCGGCGTCTCCCGGACATTCCGCACGCCTGTCGCCTCTCGGGTCTGGAACCGCTCAACATCGACAAATCGCTCAACTTCGTCAACGTGGGCGAGCGGGCGAACGTGACGGGTTCGGCCAAGTTCAAGCGTCTGATCCTGGAAGAGAAGTTCGACGAGGCCCTGGACGTCTGCCGCGAGCAGGTGGAGAACGGCGCGCAGGTCATCGACGTGAACATGGACGAGGCCATGCTCGACGGCGTGGCCGCGATGGGGCGGTTCCTGAACCTGTGCGCCTCGGAGCCCGATATCGCCCGCGTCCCCTGCATGATCGACTCCTCCAAGTGGGAGATCATCGAGACCGGGCTGAAGCGCGTCCAGGGTAAGGCCATCGTCAACTCCATCTCCATGAAGGAGGGGGAGACCAAATTCCTGGAGCAGGCCAGGCTCTGCCGCCGCTACGGCGCGGCGGTCATCGTCATGGCCTTCGACGAGCAGGGCCAGGCGGACACCCGGGCACGCAAGGTCGAGATCTGCACCCGCGCCTACCGGCTGCTGACCGGGCAGGTCGGCTTTCCGGCCGAGGACATCATCTTCGACCCCAACATCTTCGCCGTGGCGACCGGTATCGACGAGCACGCCAACTATGGCGTCGACTTCATCGAGGCTACCCGCGAGATCAAGCGCACGCTGCCGCACGCGCTTGTCTCGGGCGGCGTGTCCAACGTGTCCTTCTCCTTTCGCGGCAACAACCCGGTGCGCGAGGCGATCCACGCCGTGTTCCTCTACCACGCAATCCAGGCGGGCATGGATATGGGTATCGTCAACGCCGCCCAACTCGCGGTTTACGACGACATTCCCGACGAGCTGCGTGAGGCGGTCGAGGACGTGGTCCGGAATCGCGCGCCGAAGGACGGTGGCGACGCGACCGAGCGCCTCATCGAGCTCGCGCCCAAGTACCAGGGAGAGGGCGCTGCCGCGGAGTCCAAGCAGGATCTGGCCTGGCGCGAGCTGCCAGTCGCGAAGCGTCTGGAGCACGCCCTTCTCAAGGGCATCACCGAGTACATCGACGCGGACACGGACGAGGCCCGGGTCGCCCTGGGCGTCCCCTTGAAGGTCATCGAAGGCCCGCTGATGGACGGCATGAACGTGGTCGGCGACCTGTTCGGCGAGGGCAAGATGTTTCTGCCCCAGGTGGTCAAGTCCGCGCGCGTCATGAAGAAGGCGGTGGCCTACCTGCAGCCCTTCCTGGAAGCGGAAAAGGCCGGCTGCGAGGTCCAGGCCGCGGGCAAGATCCTGATGGCGACCGTCAAGGGGGACGTGCACGACATCGGCAAGAACATCGTCGGCGTGGTGCTCCAGTGCAACAACTACGAGGTGGTGGACCTCGGCGTCATGGTGCCCACCGAGACCATCCTGCAGAAGGCGCGCGAGGTCGGTGCCGACATCATCGGGCTGTCGGGACTCATCACGCCCTCGCTGGAGGAGATGGTCCATGTGGCGGCCGAGATGCAGCGTCAGGGCTTCGAGATCCCGCTGCTGATCGGCGGGGCGACCACCTCCAAGGCCCATACGGCGGTCAAGATCGCGCCCCAGTACGCGCACCCGGTAATCTATGTCCCCGACGCCTCCCGCGCTGTGGGCGTAGCGAGCAGCCTGCTTTCCGCCGAGCTCAAGGGACCTTACGCGCAGTCGGTCGCGGACGAGTATGCCGAGGTGCGCGCCCGCCGCGCCGCCAAGGACGAGACCCGGAACCTGGCGCCCATCGAGGAGGCGCGCGCCAACCCGGTGGGGATCGACTGGACGCACTATCAGCCGCCCGTGCCGCGGGAGACGGGCGTCCAGGTGTTGTCCGACATCCCGTTGCGGGATATCGCCCGCTATATCGACTGGACCTTCTTCTTCCACGCCTGGCAGCTCAAGGGCCGCTTCCCGCAGATCCTGGACGACCCGGAGAAGGGCGAGGAGGCGCGCAAGCTCTACGACGACGCCCACGCCATGCTGGAGCGGGTCATCGAGGAGAAATGGCTGCGGGCGGCGGGGATCATCGGTCTGTTCCCGGCCAATACGGTGGGGGACGACATCCAGGTCTACGTGGACGAGGAGCGCGCCGAGCCCGTTGCCAGCTTTCACTGCCTGCGCAAACAGGCGCGCCAGCCCGCGGGCAGGGCCAACGAGTGCCTGGCGGACTTCGTGGCGCCCGCGGACACGGGCCTCGCGGATTACATCGGCGCCTTCGCCTGCACCGCGGGCATCGGGATCGACGAGCGGGTCGCGGCCTTCGAGGCCGATCACGACGACTATTCCGCGCTCATGCTCAAGGCCCTGGCGGACCGACTGGCCGAGGCGCTGGCCGAGATGCTCCACGCCAGGGTGCGTCAGCGCCATTGGGGCTACGCGGCGGATGAGGACCTGCGCAATCAGGACCTGATCGATGAACGCTACCAAGGGATTCGCCCCGCCATGGGCTACCCGGCGAGTCCGGACCACACCGAGAAGGACATTCTCTGGGACTTGCTGGACGTGCAGGCCAAGACCGGCATCTGGCTCACGGAATCCAAGGCCATGGTCCCCACCGCCGCGGTGAGCGGGCTGTACTTCTCCCATCCGGAAAGCCGCTACTTCGCCGTCGGCAAGATCAACCGGGATCAGGTTGTGGACTATGCGGAGCGCAAGGGCATGGACGTGAAGGAGATGGAGCGCTGGCTTGCGCCGAATTTGGCCTATGAGCCAGATTCGTAGAGGAATGGGCGCGCGCACTCGCTGTGTGTAAGCGGCGGAGCAGAAAGACCTTTCGGCCCACGCCGCGGTATGTGACCAGGATCTTCGGATCTACCGGCGCATCTACAATATTGCTCGGCGCTTGACCGATACGCGGGAGCGGGAGAAGGCGGCGCTATTGCTGAAATTGATCGAACGACACCCGCTGGTGCTGGCGTTCGATCGCAGCCCCAGCACCCTCGCGGACATCAGACGGCACATCCTTGCCCAAGACTCGAATCAGGAGGCCGTTATCCCTACCGGTGATCCGGGCTCCCAGCGGGCGAAGCTGCTCAAGGATTTCCGATGGGTCTCATCCGGGCGGGACCTCATCGGACTGTGCTCAGACAGTCTCTCCGAAGGCGTCAACCTTCAGCAGCCCTCCTGCATGGTGCACCTGGATATGCCCAGTGTCGTGCGGATCGCAGAGCGACGTGCGGGGCGGGTAGACCGCTTGAACAGCCCTTACGCGTCAATCGAGGCCTGGTGACCTCAAGACGCCCCCGAGTTTGCACTTTCCTCCGATGAGCGCTTCGTCGAACGCTATGAAAGGGTCGACAGCCTTCTGGGTTCGAACATGCCGTTGCCCGACGAGATGCTGCGTACGCAGGTGGCGCCCTTGCGCGCAGAAGAGGTGATTGCGGAGTGCGAGGAACGCTCCGAGCGCGCCGATTGGGATGGCATCCGCGATGCCTTCGAGCCCGTACGGCGACTCGTCGAGGGAGACGAAGCCCTCGTCGAGGCGGACATCTACGCAGCCTGCCGCGGCGTCACGGCACGCGTCCTTTCGGCGTGTCAGCGTGGTTCGGGCCGAGAAGCCCTGGGCATTCTTCTGCCTCACCGGAGGGTCTTTTCGGGGTCCGCATTGGATTCTGTTCCCGAGCTTCAGGGGCGGTGGGGTGACTAAGGTTGACGATGTGTGTGAAGCCTTGCGCGAACGGCTCTCCGCTGAGGCCGAGGACTTGCCGATGGACGCCGCATCGGCCGCCGAGCTTGCCGGTTTCATCGCCAGGTTAAGCGACGCCGAACGGTCGCTGCTTCCGCGCAAGAAGCAGCGGGCACTCGAGGAAATGGGCAAGGTGCTCGATCGCTTCCCAGAGAACGCCGCCGAGAGGCGGGACCAGGACGCCCTCGATCACTACCGGGCCATTCTCGACATGCTGCGCACCAAGAACCCCGGCCACCAGCCAGACTGGGACGAGGTGGCCGCTCGCTGGCTTGACCTCATCCGTCCAGTCTGGTTCGAGCGCCTGAGGCTCCCGCGGATAAAGCCCCTGTTGCTCAGAGACATTCGGAGCGATCTCTTGAAGGAGGAAGCAACGCTGGGTCCCCGGATCATCGACAAATTTCGCGCCTTCCCGGTGCTCCCTTCCCCGGACGAACGTATCTCGACGTGCATACTGGGGGTTTCCTGAGTAAGGCCTATGGGAGTCAGGGAAACGGGCCTGACTCCCGCTTCTTTGCTCCAACTTCACGACCGGGGCGGGCGAATTAGCGTGACGCGGCCCAGCCTTTGCCTCTGACCTCGGCTGCTACCCTCACAAAGGCTCCACCGCGTACTCGGTGCTGAGGGTGCAGGTCCCGCCGGGCGCGACGGTGACGGCGTCGCTCGCCGCATTGGTGGTCTCCACGCACAGCATGTGGAGGTAGCCGTCCTCCCCCATGTCGCCGAACTTGGCGGCAGTCTCGGCCCAGGGATTCCATACCACATAGCTCGTGCTGCCCTCCTTGGTCACTCGGATGCGCCGATGGAGCGACCCGTCCAGGATGACGGCCTCCCCCGGACAGCCGAGGTAGATGCGGTTCACCTCGCGGTCGATGAGGATGGGCCCATCCTGGCGGATGCGGGCGTCGCCGCCCGTCTTGTCGATGTACTCGCAGCCCTCCAGGCCCTCGACCCGGACCGCGCCGATGTCGCCAACCCGGAAGTAGGTGTGAATGGCTTGGGTGAGCGTGATCGACTCGCCGCCTGTGTTCTTTGTGGTGAGGTCGAACCGCAGCCGCTCCCCGAGGATGATCGTCAGCGTCAGATCGGCGTCGTGGGGCCACATAACCTGTTCCGTGCCGTCGGGGATAAATCCCAAGACGACGCGGGTACCGGCGGCGATAGCCGCGACCTCACGCACGTCCCAGTCCCGGTTGCGGGCGAATCCGTGGGCGGGCTTGTTCGGGTCCTGGGGGTGGGGGCCGAACCAGGGCCAGCACACGGGTGCGCCGCCCCGCATGGACTTGCCCGGGGAGAACCTGGCCACGGGAGACAGCCACACCACGGGTTCCTGACCCGCGGGGGTCCAGCTAAGGACCTGGGCGCCCGGAATCGCGATGGTGCCGCTGCCCGAGCCATTGCTGACCTCGGCCACCAGTGCACCCCGATCCCCCTCCCTGAACAGGACCTGGCCCGCGATCCCAAACGCCCGATTGAGGACCTCTGCTTCTTTCATGCTCCGGCTCACTAGACGGTAATTGCCAGGAGGTCAATGCTAGCCGATGTGCACCCGGTTCAGATTGGAAAAATTCTGCTCGATGGCCTGACCGACGGTGCAGAGGTCAAGGCTGCGAATTCTCCCGTGGGGGTGATGCCACGCGGACCGCGCCCGGCCTTCGTAAAGGTCCCCGACTCTCCGCGGTGCGATACCGTGTGATGCCGACGGCTACCGGTCCCCCGTCTCGTCCTCCAGCGGACGTGGCCACTCGGTGAACGGGAATGGCAGGCGCTCGCTGGCGCAGGTGAGGCAGGCCACGATGTCGTGGC
>CAYNBI010000043.1:0-29454 GCA_964395315.1 uncultured Chromatiaceae bacterium
CCGCGGGCGGCGGCGACCCGGTGCTGTTCCAGCACCTGTTCTGGTTCTTCGGCCATCCCGAGGTCTACATCCTGATCCTGCCCTCAATGGGCGTGCTTGCCTCCATCGTGCCGACCTTCGCCCGCAAGCCCCTGTTCGGCTACCACTCGCTGGTGGGCGCCATGATCGCCATCATGGTCATCGGCATGGTGGTGTGGGCCCATCACCAGTACACGGTGGGCATGTCGCTCGGGGCGGTGAGCTACTTCATGATCGGCACCATCATCATCTCCATCCCGGTGGGGCTGATGATCTTCAATTACATGGCGACCATGTGGAAGGGCTCCATGACCTTCGAGACCCCGATGCTGTTCGCTGTGGGCATCCTGTTGATGTTCTCCTTCGGCGGCCTCACCGGCATCATGCTGGCGGTGGTGCCGGCGGACATGCAGTACCACGACTCCATGTTCGTGGTGGCCCACTTCCATTACGTGCTGCTGCCGGGCGCCGTGTTCGGGCTGTTCGCCGGCGTCTTCTACTGGCTGCCGAAGTGGACCGGCCACATGTACGACGAGAAGCTGGCCAAGATCTTCTTCTGGACCAACATCATCAGCTTCAACATCACCTTCTTCCCGCAGCACTTCATCGGCCTGGCGGGGATGCCGCGGCGCATCGTGGACTACAACGTGATGTTCACCGAGTTCAACGTGATCTCGAGCCTCGGCGCCTTCGTCTTCGGCCTGAGCCACCTGTTGCTGCTCTACATCATCATCAAGACCATCCGTGGCGGGAAGCAGGCGGAGGCCAAGGTGTGGGAGGGCGCGAAGGGCCTGGAGTGGGACCTGCCCTCGCCGCCGCCGTTCCACAGCTGGACCACGGCGCCGAAGCTCGCCTCCTGATTGCGCGTCCGGCGGGTGTTCCCCATCCGCCGGACCGCCCACGAGATGCCCATGACGAGAACCGAGACATCCCCCGAGCAGCGGCGCCGGAACCTGCGCCTGGCCTGGATATTGGCTGGTTTCGCATTGCTCATGCTGGTTAGCTCCATCCCCTTCTGGCGGGGCCTGTTCAACATGATCACGAACAGCGTCCAATGACCGGGTCAGTCGCCGCCGACAAGCGGAAGCGCCGCACCCTGCTCCTGCTGGCGGGTCTGGCGCTCGGCATGTTCGGTTTCGGCTTCGCGATGGTGCCCCTTTACGGACTCCTGTGCCAGGTGACCGGGGTGCAGTCGGTAGAGCAGCGGACGGCGATCGGCGGGCAGGCCGTTTCGGCCTCGGCCGGCGCGGTCCAAGACCGATGGGTGACGGTCAAATTCGACGCCACCGTTCACCCCGACCTGCCGTGGCAGGTGCAGCCCATGGTGCGCAAGCTCAAGGTGCGGCCCGGGGAGAGCCATCTGGTGAACTTCATCGCCGAGAACCGTTCCGGCCAGGAGATCACGGGCCAGGCGATCCCGAGCATCGCTCCGTGGCAGGCCACGGGCTTCTTCTCCAAGATGGAATGCTTCTGCTTCAGCCAGCAGAGCCTGATTGGCAACGAGCGCAAGGAGATGCCGCTTCGCTTCTCGGTGTCCCCAGACCTGCCTGCCGACATCAGCTCGCTGACCCTGTCCTACAGCGTGCTGCGGATATCGGATTCCGAGGCCGTCGCCGCCACGAACTGAGCGCCTGGATCACGATCAATTAGAACGAGGAATACGAGAGGATGAGTAGCACTGCCCATCACGGCCCCAAGGCCTATTACGTACCGGACAGCAGCCCCTGGCCGATCACCGCCATGCTGTCGGTGTTTCTCATGCTCGCTGGGGCCGCGCTGGCCATAAACCAGGTCGGCTTCGGCGGCTGGATGGTCCTCGCCGGATTCGCGCTGCTGTGCGTGATGTTCTATGGCTGGTTCGGGGATGTGATCAAGGAGAACTTGACGGATCAGTACAACGAGCAAGTGGACCGCTCGTTCCGCCAGGGCATGTTCTGGTTCATCGCCTCGGAGGTGTTCTTCTTCCTGAGCTTCTTCGGCGCTCTGTTCTACATCCGCACCATCGCCCTGCCCTGGCTCGGCGGCGAGGGCTATCTCGGGGAAACCGGCGCGCTGCTCTACAACCAGTTCGTCGCTGACTGGCCGAGCGCGGGACCCGAGCAGGTCGGCGGCGAGTTCGCGCCCATGGGCGCCTGGGGAATCCCGGCGATCAACACCCTGATCCTGCTTACCTCCGGCGCCACGGTGACCTGGGCGCACTGGGGGCTGAAGGAGAACAACCAGAAGAAGCTGGTGCGCGGGCTGGCCGCGACCATCGCCCTGGGTCTGCTGTTCGTCGCGCTCCAGGCCTACGAGTACCGCCACGCCTATCAGGATCTGAACCTGACCCTCGAGTCGGGCGTGTACGGCTCGACCTTCTACATGCTGACGGGTTTCCACGGCTTCCACGTCACCATGGGCGCGGTGATGCTGATGGCGATCCTCGGGCGCGCGATGAAGGGGCATTTCTCCCCCCACAACCACTTCGCTTTCGAGGCCGTGGCCTGGTACTGGCACTTCGTCGACGTGGTGTGGCTGGGATTGTTTGTCTTCGTCTACTGGTTGTAGGTGCGGCGCCCGCCGGGCGGGCGAGCAAACGGATCCGGGTGGGCGCAGGCCCTCCCGGATCTTTCCGTTACATGCCGTGGGGCTCGAGGACGCCCGCGAAGTAGCCGAGGATCAGCAGAGCGAACAGGGTGAGCGACAGGACGATGCGCACGGTAAGCGCCTTTACTACGCGGGTCTTGTCGACCTCCCCGTCGTCCTTGGCGAGATAGTACATGCCCTGGCCCAAGGAAAAGACGATGAAGGCCAGCACCAGTAGGACCGGCAGCTTGAACATGAATTCCATGACGCACCCCAGTTTGTGTGACGGAAAACGAACGTGTGCACCGCGCTCGGAATAACGGTGCAGCATAGTCAGGAATATAGCACCGCGATGCGAATTGGCGATCTGGAATTCCGCGTTCGTTGGGTGCCGACGCTCCTGCTCGCGTTGCCCATCCCCCTGTTCGTCGCCCTCGGGCTCTGGCAGCTGGACCGGGCCGACGAGAAGCGGGAGCAGGCACGGCTTCTGACCGCGCGCGCGCAGATGCCCGCGCTCGAGCTCGTCGCGCCGGTGAGCGACCCGGAAGCCCTGCGCTTTCGCAAGCTGCGGGTGCGCGGGGTGTTCGAGGCCGAGGGTCAGATCCTGATCGAGAACCGCCGCCAGGGCAGTCGCACCGGATTTCACGTGATCACGCCGCTGCGCGTGGAGGGCACGGACATGCGGGTGTTGGTGAACCGGGGCTGGATACCCGCGCAGCCTGACGGAGCGCCTACCGCCGCGCCGGTCCCCGAGGGTCCGGTCGATGTCGTCGGCGAGACGCACATCCCGTCCGCGCCGGCCTTGGCGCTGCATGGCGGGCCGGACGCGGCGAAGGCGTGGGGAACGCGCTGGCCCTACCTCACGGTCGAGCTCTATACCGCGGCGGCCGGTCAAGGGGTAGAGCCGGTGGTGATCCTGCAGGACCCGGCAGACCCGACCGGGTTCGCGCGCAGCTGGCCGCGGGAACTGCCCAAGGAGGGGATGCATATCGGGTATGCGGTCCAGTGGTTCGCCTTCGCCCTGATCGCCCTGGTGCTGTGGCTTCGGCTCAGTCTTTTTCGGCGTGAGGCCGCGGGGATCGCGGCATGAGCGAGGTCGCCGCCGGTCACCAGAAGCGAGGCCTCGCCCCACTGTTGGCGATGGTGGCCATCTTCGCCGCACCCGTCATCGCGGCCTGGTTCTTCTACCTGAATCCGGGCTATCTGCCGGCGGGCCGGACCAACAAGGGCGAGCTGATCGAGCCCGTGGTGCCGCTGCCGCCGGAGCTGAGGCTGTCCGATCCGCAGGGAGCGGCGTTTGATCCCGCGGGTCTCGCCGGCAAGTGGGTGCTGGTCTACCTGACCGGCGGCGAGTGCGGCGATGCCTGCATGGAGCATCTGATCGCGATCCGCCAGATCCGGCTCGCCCTCGGGGAGAGCCAGTTCAGCGTCGATCGCCTGCTGATCATGACCGATCCGTCCGCGGGGGACCTCGCCGCCCGGCTTTCGGGCGAGCTCGACGGCATGCAGGTCGCGCTGACCGATGAGGCAAGCGGCCCGAGACTGACGGATGCGCTTGGCGATGGTGCCCTAGGGCGGATCTATATCCTGGATCCGATGGGCAACCTGATGATGCGCTACACCCCCGACGCCCCGGCGAAAGACACCCTCAAAGACATGGAGCGCCTGTTGAAGGCCTCCAAGAGTTGGATCAAAGGTGCACAGTATGGCCATCAATGAGATCGGAATTTCAGACGCGCAATCGATGGCGCTCGCCTGGCGGCGCTATTATGACCTGACCAAGCCCAAGGTGGTCGCGCTGATTCTCTTCACCGCCCTGGTGGGGATGCTGCTCGCCACCCCCGGCATGGTGCCCTTGCCGACCCTGGTGTTCGGGCTGCTCGGCATCGGGCTCGCCTCGGCCGCGGGCGCGGCCCTGAACCACGTCGTCGATCAGCGCATCGACGCCGTCATGGAGCGCACCCGCGGCCGTCCGCTGCCGAGCGGAGACCTCGACGCCCCGCATGCGCTGGCGTTCGCCCTCGGGCTCGCGGGCCTGTCCATGCTGGTGCTGTTGACCCTGGTGAATGCGATCACGGCATTTCTGACCTTTTCCGCCTTCATCGGGTACGCCGTCGTCTACACCATGTACCTCAAGCGGGCCACGCCCCAGAACATCGTCTGGGGCGGGATCGCCGGCGCCATGCCTCCGCTGTTGGGTTGGACCGCGGTCACCGGCGAGGTGTCCGTCGAGGGTCTGCTCCTGGTCCTTTTGATCTTCATCTGGACCCCCCCCCACTTCTGGGCCCTGGCCATCAAGCGCAAGGACGAGTACGCGCGCGCGGGGGTTCCCATGCTTCCGGTGACCCATGGCGTGGCCTATACCAAGCTGCAGGTCCTGATCTACACCCTGATGCTGCTCTGGGTGTCGCTGATGCCGTTCATGATCCACATGAGCGGACTGCTCTATCTCGCCGGTGCGCTCGCGCTCGGGCTCGGCTTCGTGTACCACGCCGTGCGGCTGCTGCGCAGCGACGGCGACGGACACGCGATGAAGACCTTCGGCTACTCGATCCTCTATCTCACCGCGCTCTTCGCCTTCCTGCTGGCGGATCATTACCTGCGGCTGTTGACGGGGGCTGCGGTCTGATCCGATTCCCCGAGATCCCGCGCGGTCAGGAACGATGTACGAGGGGCGCATGAGAGCGGACGTATGGGACTGGGGTGTGCTTGCTTGCCCGCCTGTCGCACTAAGCGCGGGTCGCCGCCCGACGCCTGGCCAGGGCGAGCAGCACCGCCAGAACGAACATGATGCCGCCGATCACCGCGAGCAGGCCGCCGAGCCCCATGACGCCCATGAACGCCTTGGCGATCCCGTCGAGCTGCTGGGCGGCACCGGCGGTCTTGCGCTGGATCCCCATGGCCCCGGAGGCGGCGAGCCCCGCGATGTGGAGCAGCTGCCCGGAGCCGTAGACGATCGCCTGCCAGCGCGCCAGGCGCCCGGAGGTGCGGCCGAAGCCGAACTCGGGCAGAAGGTGGTAGGTGAGCCCCATCAGGGCCAGGGTCACGCCCACGATGGAGCCGTGATAGTGGGCCGGGATCACCGTGTTGGCCCCGGCGATCGATGCGCCGAGGATTCCCCCGGCGGCGAACAGCACCACAGACGCGATCAGGGCGCGGTAGGCGGCGAGCTGCTCCAGGGGCACAGGGTGATTGCGGTTGCGGAAGAGGGAGACCGACAGCAGCAGCCCGATGGGCACCGCGGCCAGGGCGTTACCGAATTGCATCAGCCGGGTGAAGGCAAGCCGGCTCTCGGCGGAGTCGGGGGCGTGGAAGCCGTGGATCGCGGGCACGAGGACGAGCGGCAGCACGCCCAGCACCAGCAGCGCGGAGAGCCACCGGTCGGACAGGCCGAGCGGTCGCTCGACGGAGCGGGCGAGCCAGATCCAGGCCACGAGCATTACCTGGGTGTAGGCGAACTGGAGGACGTGTCCCGGCCCCCAGAACAGATACTCGTAGTAGGCCTTGCCCTCCCACGCGGGATTCATGCCGAGCCAGCTCCATGCCAGCGAGACTCCGGCCAGGAGGACGGCGAAGGCCGCAGTCGCCGTGCCCACCGCGAGCGGGTCCTCGAGGCGGATCTTGGACCAGCCGCGCGCGAGGTAGGCGATCACCTGCAGCAGCGCGCCGACGGCGAACAAGGCGAGAGCGGCGAGGAACAGGTCGTGGTCGAGCACCGGCACGTAGTTGTTGAGCAGCGGGGTTCCCGCGCCCAGAAAAGGGGATGCCGCAACCAGCAGGCAGCCCGTCGTGGCCACGGCGAAGGCCGTCCAGGAGAGTGCCGGGACCGCCTTGCCCAGCCCCCAGAGGACGCCGGAGAAGGCCAGGAACCAGATCAGGACGGACTGGTCCACGTGTACGATCAGGGCGACGCGGAAGAAGTCCTGGGTCGGGAACAGGGCCTCGGTGCCCGGAACGCGGGCGACCACCAGCAGGATGGCGAAAAGGCCCGCGAGGGCCAGGGCGGTGACGCCGAGCACCAGCCAGGCCGCGGCCAGGCGCCTTTGCCCGGCCTCCGCGCGCAGGTGCCCGCGCTGGTCTGCCATCGCTGCCGTCGTCGTCATTCCGTCCGCCTCGTCGCTGTCGTTGAAGTTGGCGCCGGAGGCGCCTCCGGTCCCGCCCGCGCTCCCGGCCAAGGGCTAGGATCGGGGGCGGGCACGAGGGCGCAATTGTAGGGGACATCAGGAGCTTGAAGCGAACCACCTTTTCGGGCCTGGCACTCTTCGCGGCCCTGCTGGCGTTGGCGGTCATCCTGCTGGGGGCCTACGTGCGCCTGTCCGATGCCGGGCTCGGTTGCCCGGATTGGCCGGGGTGCTACGGGCGTCTCGGCGCCCCCACGAGCGAAGAGGCGATTGCCCGCGCCAATACCGACTTTCCCGAGCGCCCCGTCGAGCCGGCCAAGGCCTGGAAGGAGATGGTGCACCGTTATCTCGCCAGCGCCTTGGGGCTGGTCATCATGGCCCTGGCGGCGGTCGCCTGGCTCAATCGTGCACGTTTCCCGGTGATCCTGCCGTCGGTGTTGGTCGCGCTGGTAGTCTTCCAGGGGTTGCTCGGGATGTGGACCGTAACCTTGCTGGTCAAGCCGGCCGTCGTCACTGCCCATCTGGCGGGGGGGCTGACGACCCTGGCCCTGCTGTGGTGGCTGGCATTGCGTCAGGGAGAATACTTTCTCACCGCCCCGAACCCGCAGCTCGCAGAGCTTAGGCCGTGGGTATGGGCTGGCCTGCTCCTGGTCTGCGTCCAGATCCTGCTAGGCGGTTGGACGAGCACGAACTATGCGGCGCTGGCCTGCACCGAGTTTCCCACCTGCTACGGGGGCATCTGGTGGCCGCCAACGGATTTCAGCGAGGCCTTCGTCCTCTGGCGCGGGCTCGGCATCAACTACGAATTCGGCGTACTCGACAGCGACGCGCGCACCGCGATCCATCTGACCCATCGGCTCGGGGCGCTCCTGGTCACCGTCTATGTCGGCTCTCTCGCCTTGTCGCTGGTCCGTCGGGCTGACAATTCCATTCAGCGCAGGTTGGGATTGGCGCTAGCGGCCGCGCTCGTGTTCCAGGTTGGTTTGGGCATTGCGAACGTCGTGGCCCATTTCCCGCTGTCGGTGGCGGTTGCACACAACGGCGGGGCGGCGGTCCTGCTCCTGGTCCTGGTGACCCTCGTCCATGTCACGCAGCCTCCCGCTCAAACAGCGGTACCGGCAGCCGGCAGACGCCGGGGCGTGGGGTTGAGGTACTCGTCGTGAGCGCGGAAACCGCGCCGGGGAACGGCAGCCGGAGCGGAGTCCTCGGAATGGTGGCCGTGCTCGCGGCCGCGGCGGGCATCTGGTTCGGGGTCCGCTTCTTCACGGCGGACCCGGGTCCCGCGCCGCTCGACGTGGCGGTGAAGTCGGCTACCCTGCTACCTCAGCCCAAGCCGCTTGCGCCTTTCTCGCTCACGGATCAGGACGGGCGGCCGCTGTCGCTCGACGACCTGCGGGGACGCTGGACCTTCGTGTCCTTCGGCTATACCTCCTGTCCGGACATCTGCCCGACCACCATGGCGACCTTCGACGCCTTGGATCGCGAGATCAACCGGGAGGGCGCACAGCCCGAGGCGAGGTTCCTGCTCGTCTCCGTGGATCCGGAGCGGGACACCCCGGAACGGCTCGCCCAGTACGTGCGCTGGTTCAACCCAGGCTTTCTCGGGGCGACCGGGGATCACGAGCAGCTGCGGGCCTTGAGCAAGCAACTCGGCGTCCTATACGCGCGGGCCGAACAGCAGGACACGGCCATGGGTTACCTGGTGGACCACTCGGGGGCGATCCTGCTGCTTGATCCCAAGGCGCGGCTCGCGGCCATCTTTAGCGCCCCGCACCAGGTCGCCGCGATGGCGGCGGATTTCGAGACCATTTCACAGTACGATCGAAACTGATCCAGAAAACGAACGCAGGAGGATTCTTCATGGCCCACGCAGCGACCGCAAACCCCCAACGCACGGTACCCAAGGTCAACGAGATCACGCTGGACCACCCTTGGGAGTGGCTGGCCAAGGGATGGAAGGACCTGCGCACCGCGCCCAAGTTCAGCCTCGCCTACGGGGGCGTGTTCGTGCTCGTCAGCTGGCTGCTGACTTACGGCCTGATGTCCGAGAACGCTTTCTTCATCATCCCGCCGCTGGCCGCCGGGTTCTTCCTGGTCGCTCCCCTGCTCGGCATCGGTCTCTATCAGATCAGCGACAGCCTGGAGCGGGGAGAGGACGTCCAGTTCTGCAACGCCCTGAAGGCCTGGAAGCGCAACGAGGTGCACCTGTCCGCCATGGCGGTGGTGCTGGTACTGGTCATGCTGGCCTGGATGCTGGCGGCGATCCTGGTGTTCGCGCTCCTCTACGATCAGCCTGTGCCCACCTGGGAGAACTTCATCCCGGTGGTCTTCCTGTCGGGGCAGAGCCCGGTATTCCTGTTCAGCGGCATCGCCGTCGGCGGGCTCATCGCCGCCTTTACGTTCGCCATCAGCGCGATCACCGTGCCGATGCTTATGGACCGTCAGGTGGATGTCTTTACGGCCATCCAGACCAGTGTGCAGGCGGTCCGCACCAACTGGCAGGCGATGGCGCTCTGGGCATCGCTGATCGTGATGTTCGTGGGCATCGGGCTGGTGACCTTCTATATCGGGCTGGTAGTCGCCATGCCCCTGGTCGGGCACGCCACCTGGCACGCCTATCGCGACCTCGTGCCGCGCCTCGGACCATGAGCGGGCGGGTCGGGGAAGCATCGGCTTTTCCGTCTTCCGTGTCGCAAAAATTCGATTCGCGCAAGCATTTGATCGGGTTTCCGGCGCCCGCATATCCGGCCGAGGAGCTGAACAGATTACGGAATGCCGGCTGACGCCGCAGGAGGCTTACGATGACTTCTCTGATTCCCGAGCTTACAACGCTTGCGGCTGTCCTCGCGCTCGCGAAGCTGGGACTGCTTGCGGCCATGACGGCGTGGGCCCTTGTTACCCTGCCGGCAAGTCGGACACCGATGCCTTCGCCAGCACGCCGGGTATCCAAGGGCCCTCGGCGCTAGCACGGAGGTCGCCGCTTGAGCTCCAGCGCAACTAGCGGCGGGATGTCCGCCGTGGAGCCCGTCGGCCGGCTGCTGCTGCCCGCCGTCGTCCTCTCCGCACTCTGGTGGGTGGTCTCGGGCGGTGCCGCTGCCTCCTGGGTGATCGGCTTGCCCGCCGTGGCCGCCGCCACCTGGTCGTTTGCCGTCATGCGCTCGCGCCCAGGGATGAACGTGTCCCTGGTCGGACTCATGCGCTTCCTACCCTTCTTTTTCGTCGAGTCCCTGCGCGGCGGTCTCGACGTTGCGTTGCGCACCCTCACGCCGCGCCTGGATATCGCCCCCGGCTTTACTCGTTACAGGGTGCGGCTCGCCAGTCCTTGGGCTCGCGTCTTCTTCGCCAACTGCGCGAGCCTGCTCCCCGGTACCCTGACCGCGGACTTTCGCGGGGACGAGCTGGAGTTGCACATGCTGAACGAGGCGCCAGAGGTCGAAGAGGAGATCCGGCGACTCGAACGCGCCGTGGCCGGGCTCTTCGGCGAGGACCTGAACCTCCATGCTTGATTTGCTCGGGGCCGCCGCGCTGGTCTTGCTGGCGACCCTGCTGCTCGGATTGGTGCGGGTGTTTCGCGGGCCTTCCACGGGAGACCGTATGATGGCCGCCCAGCTCATGGGCACCACCGGCGTCGGCTTGCTGTTGTTGCTGCAGCCGGTGCTGGGGATTCCCGCGCTGGTAGACGTCGCCCTGGTGCTTGCCTTGCTCGCCGCGGCCGCGGTTGCCGCTCTCACGGCCGGCTCCCCGCCGGATACGGGCAGGAAATGATCGAGATCGCCGCCGCGGTTCTGATCGGCGCCGGGCTCTTGTTCTACCTGAGCGGCAGCATCGGGCTGTTGCGTCTCCCGGACCTGTTCACGCGTCTCCACGCGCTGACCAAGGCCGACAACCTCGGCCTCGGCTTTCTCGTCGCCGGCCTACTGCTCCTCTCCGATGGGCCGCTGTACGGGCTGAAGCTGATCCTGATCTGGCTGCTGGTGATGGCGTCGAGCGCGGTCGGCGCTCAGCTCATTGCACGCCATGCCCGCCGCAACGGGGACGGCTGATGGGTGGCAGCATGCTCGCGGCGCTCGATGCCCTGCTGGTCTCCATCCTGGTCGGCCTCGCCTGGGGAGCGCTCGAGAGCCGGGACCTGCGGCGCGCCGTGGTGCTCTTCATCGCCTTCGGGCTGGTGCTGGCCCTGGTGTGGGCGCGGCTCGCCGCACCCGACGTGGCCCTTGCGGAGGCCGCCATCGGGGCTGGACTCTCCGGCGCGCTGTTGATCGCCGCGTTACGCGACCAGCCTCCGGATGCGGCGGGTGATCTACACGAGGGCGCTGCTGTGCGCGTGGCGACCTGGGCCGTGTCCGGGCTTGCTCTCGCCTTGGCCCTGACCGTGGCGTGGGCACTGGTCCGAGCCTTCGCCCAGGCAGACCCCGCACGCCTCGCGGACGATGTTGCCGCGGCCCTCGACGCCAGCGGCGTGATCAACCCGGTCACGGCGATCCTGCTCAATTTTCGCGCCTACGATACCCTGCTGGAGCTTGCGGTGCTGCTGGCCGCGCTGCTCGCCATCCTGGCCCTCGGTCCGGAGCGGGCCGCATACCCCGGTGCCGGTCCGGCGCTGGAGGGACTCACCCACGGTCTCGTCCCGCTGTTGCTGCTGGTGTCGGGCTACCTTCTCTGGGTCGGCGCTCACGCCCCGGGAGGCGCTTTCCAGGCGGGGGCCATGCTGGCCGGCGCCGCGGTCATGCTGCGTCTCTCGGGCCGCCCGCGAGCAGGGCTGCCCGACGGCGCAGCGTTGCGCCTGGTCGCCGTCGCGGGGGTCGGGGTATTTACCGTAGTGGGTCTGGTGTTGATGCTCGCCGGACGTCCGTTTCTCGGCTATCCGCCCGGCTGGGCCGGGACGCTTATTCTGCTGATCGAGACCGCGGCCACCCTCGCCATCGCGGCGACCCTCGCGCTGGCCTTCATCGGCGGACGACCCGCCGCCTGGCAAGGGAGCGGCGCGCGTCCCGGCCCCGCCGCATCGACCATGCCAGGCCGGACTGGAACGTGACGGCCCAGCTTCTCTACGCCCTGGTCGGGACAATGCTGATGGCGCTCGGCCTGCGTGCCTTGTTGGTGCGCGCCGACCTGATCAGGCAGGTGTTGGCGCTGAACGTGATGGGCGCCGGGGTGTTTCTGATCCTCATCGCCGTCGCCTACCGCGGGGTCGGCGTTGCGCCGGACCCGGTCCCCCACGCCCTGGTGCTGACCGGCATCGTGGTCGCGGTCAGCGCCACGGCGCTGGCCCTGGCGCTCGGGCGGCGTCTGGCAGAGGGCGGTAGCGGTGACTGATGCCCTGGTGTGGACCATTGCATTGCCCCTGGTGGCAGCCCTGCTTTCGGTTGTGGCCCCGGCGCGCGGCAATCTGATCGGCGTCCTTGGCGGCCTTCTAACCTTTCTTGCCGCCCTCGCCGTGCTCTGGCTGGTTGCCGCGCAGGGAACCGTCCGGGTCGCGCTCGGCGGATGGTCGCCCGGCCTCGGCATTGCCCTGCACGCCGACGCATTGTCCGCCTTGCTACTGGTGATGACCGCGCTGGTGGCCCTGGCGGCGAGCGTCTATGCCACGGCCTACTTCAGTCTTGCCGCCGACCGGGAGCGGTTCTGGCCCCTGTGGTTGCTGCTGTGGACCTCGCTCAACGCCCTGATGCTGGCTGGGGACCTGTTCAACATCTACGTTACGCTGGAGCTGCTTGGCTTGTCGGCGGTGGCTCTGGCCGCGCTCGGCCACTCCCGCGAGGCCGTCGCCGCGGCGCTGCGCTACCTGCTGGTGGGCCTGGTCGGCTCGATGGCTTATCTGGCCGGCGTTGCGCTGATCTATGCCGCCTACGGCACACTGGACCTGGCGACGGCCGCCGCCGCGATCGAGGCGGGTCCGGCGACCTGGACCGCCATGGCCCTGATGACCGCAGGGCTCCTGCTCAAGACGGCGCTGTTCCCGCTGCATTTCTGGCTGCCGCCGGCCCATGCCAACGCTCCGGCACCGGTCAGTGCGGCACTCTCCGCCCTGGTGGTCAAGGCTGCCTTCTATCTGGTGCTTCGCTTGTGGCTGGATCTGTTCGCTCCCGCCGTCACCCCGTCGGCCGCGATTCTGCTCGGCGCGCTGGGTGCTCTCGCGGTTCTCTGGGGCTCCTGGCAGGCCCTGCGCGCAGAGCGCCTGAAGCTGTTGGCCGCCTACTCCACCGTGGCCCAGATCGGCTACCTGTTCCTGTTCGTTCCCATCCGGACGGGGCGTGCGGACGGCCCGATCCGGGACGCGGTATTCGGCGGCGCCGTGGTGATGGCCCTGACCCACGGACTGGCCAAGAGCGCGCTTTTCCTGGCGGCGGGGGTGGTGCAGCAGCGAGCGGGTCACGATCGCATCCGGGATCTCGACGGCACCGCCCAGGCCCTCCCGGCCACCACCTTCGCCATCGCGCTGGCCGGGGTCGCACTGATCGGACTGCCGCCGAGTGGGGCCTTTCTGGGTAAATGGCAGCTGATCGCGGGTTCCCTCTCTGCGGGCCAGTGGACATGGGTGCCGGTGGTGCTAGCGGGCTCGCTGCTCGCCGGCGCCTACGTGTTCCGGGTCCTCGGGCACGCCTTCGGACAGGGGCGCTATCCAGGCCGCGTCCTGACGCTAGGCCGTGAGGAGCTGCCGGCGCTGGTGCTCGGGGCGCTGGCCACCGTGGGACTGGGCCTGCTGGCCGGTCCCCTCTGGCCTCTGCTTGGTCCGGCTCCCGGCCTCGGAGCGGCATTGCCTTGAGCCTGAACACCTGGCTGCCCGCGCTGATCGTGCTAAGCTCTCTCGTACCCGGGATTGCGATCTTTTTCCTGCGCGAGGGGCAGCACCGCCTGCGTACGGCGCTCAACCTGTTCGGCGCCGTCTCCAAGCTCATCCTGGTCGCCGTGATGATCTGGGGCGTGTTCCACGGTCAGGTCTACGAGACCAGCTGGAATCTCGCACCGGGTCTGACCCTGGTCCTGCACGCCGATGCCCTGTCGGTGCTGTTCGTGACCCTGTCCACGGTACTCTGGCTGGTCACCACGACATACGCCATCGGTTATCTGGAGGCGTCCCCCCACCGCAGCCGCTTCTTCGGTTTCTTCAGCCTGTGCGTCACGGCGACCGTCGGACTGGCGCTCGCGGGCAACCTGTTCACCTTCGTCATCTTCTACGAGCTGCTGACGCTCGCCACCTATCCCCTGGTGGCGCACAGGGGCACCCCCGAGGCCATCCGCGGCGCCCGGATCTACCTGACCTACACCTTGGCGGGAGGCGCCCTGCTGCTGCTGGGGACCATCTGGCTCAAGGCCGTGGCCGGCCCGCTGTACTTCGTTCAGGGCGGGATTCTGTCGACCCTGCCCGGGGAGACGCACGAACAGCTCAAGTGGATCTTCCTGCTGCTGATCGCCGGCCTCGGAGTCAAGGCGGCGATTGTGCCCCTGCACGGCTGGTTGCCCCAAGCGATGGTTGCGCCCGCGCCGGTGAGCGCCCTGCTGCACGCGGTGGCCGTGGTGAAGGCCGGCGCCTTCGGCATCGTGCGCGTGGTCTACGACGTCTACGGCGTCGAATTCGCCCATGAGCTGGGGCTGTTGACAGGACTCGGCGCCGCGGCGGCGGTGACCATCGTCTACGGCTCGGTGCTCGCCCTGCGCCAGGACAGCCTGAAAAAGCGTCTCGCCTACTCGACCGTGAGCCAGGTGTCCTACATCGCCCTCGGCACCGCCATCCTTGGCCCCATCTCGACCATCGGCGGCGTGGTGCACCTGGTGCATCAGGGGGTGATGAAGATCACCCTGTTCTTCGCCGCGGGGAACTATGCCGAGACCCTGGGCGTGCACAAGGTGAGCGAGATGGACGGCATCGGCCGGCGCATGCCGGGGACGACGCTCGCCTTCACCATCGGGGCACTCGGCATGATCGGGGTGCCGCCGGTGGCGGGCTTCGTGAGCAAGTGGTTCCTCGGTCTGGGCGCGGTCGAGGCGGGCGAGGCGGCCTGGGTGCTGCCGGTGCTGGTGGCGAGCAGCCTGCTCAACGCGGCCTACTTCCTGCCCATCCTCTACCGCGCCTGGTTCAAGGAGCGTTCGGAGGTGTGGCCGGAGGAGCACATTCCGGCGGCCCGTTATGAGACCCACGGGGCCCTGCTCTGGCCGCCCTTGATCACGGCGGCCCTGGCGCTGGCCGTCGGCCTGTTCGCCGCCGCTCCATATAGCCCCCTGGAGTGGGCGGAGCTGATCGCTAGGCGGGAGTATGGCCTGTGAGCGCGGCGCTCCTGCTGCTGGCTTGGGTGATGCCTCTCCTGGCCGCGGCCTTCGCGCTGCGGCGGGCTGGGCGCTGGCTGCCGGTTGTGGCCGCGGTACCGGCCCTGTCAGCAGCGCTTTGGGTGCCCGTCGGCTCCCAGGTGCCGATCCCCTGGCTGCTGCTCGGGTCGACCTTCGGCCTGGACGAGACGGGCCGGGCATTCTTGCTCTTCTCGGCGCTGCTCTGGCTCGGGGCTGCGGTCTACGGGACGGGGGCGATGACCCGGGACCCCCGGGTCGGACGTTTCCGGTGCTTCTTCCTGCTGGCCATGGCCGGCAACTTCTGTCTGGTGCTCGCGCAGGATATGCCGGGCTTCTACCTCGGGTACGCGCTCATGGGGCTCTCGGCTTACGGGCTCGTAACGCACGATGGCTCGCCGCGTTCGGCGCGCGCCGGCAGGGTCTATCTCGCGTGGACCCTCGCCGGCGAGTTGCTCCTGTTCTCGGCCATCGTGCTGCTTGCGGTGCAGGCGGGCGGGACCGGCTTTTCCAAGCTTTCGGTCATAACCCTGTCGGATACGGTGGTGGCGCTGGTGGTGCTCGGCTTCGGCATCAAGCTCGCGTTGCCGGGCCTGCATGTCTGGTTGCCCCTGGCCTACCCCGCCGCACCGGCGGCCGGGGGGGCGGTGCTGTCGGGACCCATGATCACCGCTGGACTGCTCGGCTGGATGCGCTTCCTCCCTCCCGACGCGCATGGCCTGGAGCATTGGGGGGCCGGGCTGGTCGGAGTCGGGCTGCTCGCCGCCTTTTTCGGGGTCGCGGTGGGCCTGGTGCAACGCGACCCGAAGGTGGTGCTCGGCTACTCGAGCATCGCGAAGATGGGATTGGTCACCCTCGGTTGCGGTGTCTCCCTCGCCGCGGCGGAGGCGGCACCCGCGATGCTCGCGGCCGTCACCTTCTACGCGGTTAATCATCTCGTGCTGAAGGGAGCTCTGTTCCTGGGCGTGGACTTGCCACGGCAAGGACCTGCTCGGCCTTGGGCGCTCGGTGGTCTCGCGGTGCTGAGTGCGGCGCTCGCCGGCGCCCCCTTGACCGGCGGTGCGGTGGCCAAAGCGGCCGTGAGCGACGCCCTGCCCCAGGACTGGGCCTGGCTGGCCGGCTGGCTCGCGGTTGCCACGCTTGCCTCGACACTTCTGATGGCTCGCTTTCTGTATCTCGTCTCGGTCGAGTCGCCACCGGCGCCCGCTCGGGGACCAACGGCCTGGACGGCGTGGGGTGCCTTGTTCCCGGTCGTCGTGGTCCTGCCCATCGCGCTGGGCGAGCCCGCCACCTCTACCTACGGCTGGCTGGCGGTGGCGTCGGGCGCCTCCTTGGCGGGGGCGGTAATCGTCCTGCGCCCGCAATGGCTCTCACAGCTCGTCGGCCGGGTGCCCCCCGGTGATGTTCTGTCCCTGACGCCGATGGTTTTCGGACTTGCCGCCAGGGGGGCCGTCCCAATGACCCGGACCGCCTCGGCTGCGAGCGGCGCATTCCGCGAGAGCCTTGCCACCTTAGCTCATGTCTGGCAACGGCAGCGGGGCCTCGTGTCATCGCTGCCGATCTCGTGGCCGGTCGCGGGCGCGATTTGGCTGACTTTGAGCGGCCTGCTCTTGACGGGGTTAATCGCCGGTGCCGGATGACCGCTGCCGGTGCTGATGGTGACACGAGAGCTTGAGTCTTGAGCGCGACGCTCCTGCTTCTGGCTTGGGTGGCACCCCTTGTCGCCGCGGCCTTCGCGTTGACGCGCCCCGGGCGCTGGCTCCAGGCCCTCGCCGCGGTGCCCGCCCTGGCGGCGGCGCTAGCGGTACCCGTCGGATTTCACGCGTCGATCCCCTGGCTGCTGCTGGGCACGCGGCTCGGACTGGACCCGACCGGCCGCGTCTTCCTGCTGTTCACGGCCGTCCTGTGGCTGGCCGCTGGCATGCAGGCCGCCCTGACCATGCGCGACGAGTCCCGAGCGGGGCGCTTTCGCGTCTTCTACCTGCTTGCGATGAGCGGAAACTTCTGGCTTATCGTCGGCCAGGACCTGGTGAGCTTCTATCTCGGGTTCTCCCTCATGGGGCTCGCCGCTTACGGTCTGGTCATCCACAAGGGCGACGCGGCCGCGCTGCGCGCCGGGCGCGTCTACCTGGTGATGACATTGCTGGCCGAGGTGGCGCTCTTCGTGGCCGCGCTTCTGATCTTCCGTCACGCGGATACCCTGGTGCCCTCGCGGGAGCAGCTCGCCGGGCTCGGGGGCTGGGCGATCGCTTTGCTGCTGCTCTCCCTGGCGATCAAAGCGGGCCTGGTTCCGCTGCACGTCTGGCTGCCGCTGGCCCATCCTGCCGCGCCGGTGCCGGCGAGCGCGGTGCTGAGCGGCGCCATGATCAAGGCCGCCTTGATCGGCTGGATGCGCTTCCTGCCAATCGGTGATCCGGCGATGACCGGCTGGGGAATCCTGTTGGTGACGGCCGGTTCGGTCAGCGCTCTCTATGCCTTTGCGGTGGGCGTGTTGCAGACCAACCCGAAGGTGGTGCTCGCCTACTCCAGCGTCGGCAAGATGGGCCTCATGTCCATGCTGCTGGGGGTGGCGCTGATGGAGCCGCCGCTGGCAACTCTCATCGGCCCGGCCATGGCCTTCTACGCTGCCCACCACGGGCTCGCGAAGGGCGCGCTATTCCTCGGCGTCGGGATCAGGACCGAGCTGAGAAGCGTTTGGGTGCTCCCGGTGCTGGCGGTGCCTGCCCTGGCCCTGATCGGCGCGCCCTTCACGTCGGGCGCGCTCGCCAAGGCCATGGTCAAGCCGGAGCTGGCGTCCCTGGCCGGACCCTGGGGAGATGCGCTGCCGCTCGTCCTCACCCTGTCCACCATCGGCACGACGCTGCTGATGGCGCGCTTCCTGATGGTGGTCGGCGCGGGCCGGGAGACGGGTTCCGCCGCTCCGCCCTGGACCGCGGTTCCCTGGATCGGTCTGATCCTGCTGGTGCTTGCCCTGCCGTGGCTGGTAGGGCGTGTCCAGCCACTTACCGCCGACGCTTGGCCAGTGCTGGCGGGTTTAGGTGTGGCCCTGGCCGGCATATGTTGTCCACCCAGATGGGCGAGGCGTCTGATCGGAACGGTCCCGCCGGGAGACATCCTCGGGCCATTCTCAGATCTCGGTGCTGCGGTGTGGCGCGGGCTGCGCCTCACAATCAACTGGATAGCGCGGACCGTCGAGCAGAACCGACGTTCGCTTCCGGGTGTGAGGGGTCTTTCCGCCGCGTGGCCCGCATCGCTCGAGGACGCGCTGCGTTCATGGCCCGTCGCGGGCGCCCTGGTCCTCAGCCTCGGCGCGATCTTACTCCTCGCGTTGTCGCTTCTGCGCTTCTGACGGGGACGATACGGCCCGGTGGCGACGGGATCGCGACCGGGTTCGATCCCCGGGGTGAGGTAGTCGGTTCAAGCTCCGCCAATGGCCGCATTTTGGCGACTGCGTCGCCGCGACCAGCTATTGCGCGTTTATCGATGCCTGGCTTGTGGGACTGCATCCTGGATGGCGTCCCTCGGTCCGGGCTGAGCTTCAGTGCGCGTGTACCGCCGCCTACGGCGGGATGTCAATCGCACCGCTGCCGGCAACCCGCTCTGCCCGCCCCGGTTTGGTTCGCCAGGACGGCGCACCCGGGTTCAATTCGCCACGGCGTCGGTGCGCCCGACGAACGCTACGGCTGGGGAGTCAATCCGAGGGCATGCAGGTAGCGCCGGGCGCTCTGCTCCTGGTTATATTCAGCGACCGCGGCCCTCAGGGTCTCGGGCGAGGGGTGGCGTTCGAGGGTCTCCGCCATCGCTTGCGCGAGGCCCGACACGTCTCCCACGGGGACCAGGGGTCCGAGGCGGCCGCCGTCCAGCAGCTCCCGCGGCCCGCTCGGGCAATCGGTCGAGACCACCGGGATACCCAGGGCCATGGCCTCGGTCAGCACGTTCGGCGAGCCCTCCCAGGCGGAGGAGAGTACGAACAGGGACGCCCGGGCGACGAAAGGGAAGGGGTTGCTCTGGAAGCCGGGCAGGTCGACGTCTCCCGTCAACCCCAGCTCGGCGACGAGGGCCTCCAGCTTCGGCCGTCCACCGCCCTCGCCGAGAATGACCAGCCGGCATGGCCGCTCGGCCCGCAACCGGGCGAAGGCGCGGATCAGTGTGGGGAAGTCCTTTTGGCGCTGGAACCGTCCCGCCCCCAGTATCACCGGCAGCTCCCGCGGGTGAAACCAGGGATGGCTGCAGGGCATCGCCGCCAGCTCGGTGAGCTCCGGGGTGATCACCGGGTTACGGATCACCGAGATGCGCTCGTCGGCGATACGGGCGATCTCCGCCGTGTCCTTGGCCACGCCTCGGGAGACGGCGACGATGTGGTCGATCTTGGGATAGAGCCACTGGATCGGCCAGTAGCGGAGCCAGCGTGCGACCGGGGATCTGTCCGCCATGGCGGTCGACAGGTTGGTGCCCAGACGCAACACGATCCGGGTGCCGCTGCCGGCGAGCCAACGTGCGAGAACGGCCGTTCGTCCCGCTCTGTCCTTGGCCGCAAGCAAGGCTGCCGGCCGCTGCGATCGCAGGTAGCGCGCGAGTGCCGGGAGTGCGAGGAAGGTATGTTCGCTACCCAGCCGTACGATTCTGACCCCGGCCGGCAGTCTTTCCATGTGTGGCCCCCGCGCCTTCACCAGCAGCAGGTCCAAGGGCTGGCCCAGGTCCGCGAAGCCACGGATCAGGTTCATCACCATGCGCTCCACGCCTCCCGCTCCGGAGAAGGAGACGAAGACGGCGAGGGAGCGGTTTTCCTGACGCATGGCTTGTTCGCGTTGGGGAAGGGGTGGCTGGCGGCATTCTAACGGAGGGTGTGGCAACCTCGTGCTATATTCCCGCACCCTGTTGAGCTAGCCCCACTCCCATGACCGCCTCCGCGCGACGTCCCGCTCAGAGCAACCGAACACTGGACACATTCTTCAAAGCCGGCACCGGCTCCAGCCTATAATCCGCCCATGGAGAAACCGAGCGCAGTCTATTTCTTCGGCACCTGCCTGATCGACCTGCTGTTCCCCGGCGCGGGCCTGTCCGCCATGCGCCTGTTGCGGCGCGAGGGCATCCGGGTGGTGTTTCCGCCAGGCCAGACCTGTTGCGGCCAGCCGGCCTGGAACTCGGGCTATCGCGAGGAGGCCCGCAAGGTGGCCCGTGTCCAGCTCGACGCCTTTGGCGGCGATCTGCCGATCGTGGTCCCGTCCGCCTCCTGCGCGGGGATGATGCGCGAGCATTATCCGGAGGTGTTCGCGGGCACCGCCGATGAGGAGCGGGCCCGATCCGTCGCCGCACGGGTGGTGGAGCTGACGGACTTCCTGGTGCGCGTGCTGGACCTGCGGCCGGAGGATCTCGGCCCCCCGGTGAAGGTGGCCGTGCACAATTCCTGCTCCGCCCGGCGCGAGATGGGGGTCGCAGACGCGGCGTCGGCTTTGCTCGGTCGCCTGGCGCGGGTCGAGGCGTTGGAGCCAGACCATGCCTACGAATGCTGCGGCTTCGGCGGCACCTTTGCGGTCAAGCAGCCGGCGATCTCGGCCGCCATGGCCGCGGACAAGGCCACCGCGCTCGCCGCCACCGGGGCCGCGGTGATCGTGAGCCAGGATTGCGGTTGTCTCATGAACCTCGGCGGGACCCTGGAGCGCCAGGGCGCGGGGCCGAAGGTCAAGCATATCGCCGAGTTCCTCTGGGAGCGCACCAGTGGTGAGTGAGCTCAGGGTCCGGATCGAGGATGCGCTGGCCAACGACCGGGTACGGGCGAATATCCGCCGCGCCATGGACGGGCTGGTCGTCAAGCGGCGTGACGCCTTTCCGGATCGTGATGAGCTCGCCCGTCTGCGCGACCAGGGCCTCGCCATCCGGGCGAATGCGCTTGCGCATCTGCCGGAGCTGCTGGCGGAGCTGGAGCGCAGCTGCGAGGCGAACGGGATCCGGGTCCACTGGGCGGAGAACGCCGACGAGGGCAACCGGATCGTGCTGGACATCCTGCGCCGTGGTGGGGCTCGCATGCTCATCAAGGGTAAGTCCATGGTCTCCGAGGAGATGGGCCTCAACGAGTTCCTGGAGCGGCAGGGGGTCGAGGTCGTGGAGACCGATCTCGGTGAGTTCATTTTGCAGCTCGCGGGCGAGCGGCCCTCCCACATCATCGCCCCGGCCATCCACAAGGACCGCTATCAGGTCGCCGAGCTCTTCGCCGCCAAGTTTCCGGACATCCCCTACAGCGAGGACATCGAGGAGCTCACCGCCGCGGCGCGCGCGGTGATGCGCGAGAGGTTCCGCGGCGCCACCGCCGGCTTGTCCGGCGTTAACTTCGCGGTTGCCGAGACCGGCACCCTGTGCCTGGTGGAGAACGAGGGGAACGGGCGCATGTGCACCACCGCGCCGGATGTACACATCGCCGTTACCGGCATCGAGAAGGTGATCGCGCGCCTGGAGCAGGTGCCCCCCCTGCTGACGCTGCTCACCCGCTCCGCCACCGGTCAGCCCGTCACCACCTACTTCAACATGATCAGCGGCCCGAGGCGGGCGGGCGAGAAGGACGGACCCGGGGAGGTTCACCTGATCTTGCTGGACAACGGCCGCTCACGCATATTCGGCGACCCCGAGCTGCAGGCTACGTTGCGTTGCATCCGTTGTGGCGCGTGCATGAATCACTGCCCGGTCTACACCCGGCTCGGCGGGCATGCCTACGGCACCGTTTACCCTGGTCCCATCGGCAGCGTCCTGGAGCCGCAGCTTCATGGCGTCGAGGTGCTCGGGGAGCTGGCCGATGCCTCCAGCCTGTGCGGGGCCTGTGGCGAGGCCTGCCCGGTTCGGATACCGATCCCCAGTCTGCTCAACCGGCTGCGCTACGAGGGCGCGCGCGGCACGGCGGACTCAGGGGTGCTCGGCCGAGGGACACGGCGCAAGCCCCTGCACGCCCTGGTGTGGCGCCTCTGGGCCTGGGTGCACGCCGATCCGGGTCGCTATCGAGCCGCCACCGGGTTCGCGCGGTCGCTGCGCGCCCTGCAGCCCAGACGTCTCGGACCCTGGACCCGCACCCGTGAGGCGCCGAAGCTCGCGCCCATGGGCCTGCGCGCGATGGCGAAAAAGGAGGGGCTGGCGGATGACCGCGCGTGATCGCATTCTCGAGCGCCTGCGTTCGGGCAGGACGGAGGTCGCGCCGCCGATGTCGGAGCTTCCAGTGCGCCGCTTCGACTGGGACCAGCCCGAGCGGCTGCGGCGCTTCCGTGCGCGCATGGAGGCCGTGCGCGGCGAGGTGCACCTCGTGGGAGAGGACTGGCCCCGATTCCTGCTCGATCTCTTGCTGGCCAAGGGCGCGCGGAACCTGCTCTACGGACCCGCCGCCGTGTATGGGCAGGAGCTGGAGCGGAGCTGGCCGGATGCGCGCGCCCCGCGCCTGGTTCCTTACTCGGAGCCGGTGGAGTCCTGCCGGGAGGCCTTGTTTTCGGACACGGATGCCGGCTTAACCGGCTCTGTCGGCGCGGTCGCCGAGACCGGCTCCCTGGTGCTATGGCCGACCGCGGAAGAACCCCGGCTCATGTCACTGGTGCCGCCCATCCATGTCGTCCTGCTGGAGGCGGCCGAGATCCGCTCCACCTTCCACGAGCTCGTCGCCGAACAGGGCTGGGCGGAGCGGGGCCTGCCCACCAACGCCCTGCTGATCTCCGGGCCATCGAAGTCGGCCGACATCGAGCAGACCCTGGCCTACGGCGTACACGGCCCCAAGGAGTTGGTCGTGCTAGTCCGGGATGCGCCGCAGCACGCTCGCCGGCGCGCGCCGGCGGACAGGTCTCAAGCAGTCCCGTGAAGGCCTGTGCAAGTGCGCGATGAATGGTAACGGTGCCGATTTTCCCTTGCAGGTTTAAACGCGATGAGCGATTCCAGCCAGTTGAACGCCCCGTCCCGGGCCACACCCGCGACGCACCAGCGGGGTAAGGACAAGGTGTCCCGCATCCCGGTCAAGGTGGAGTCCGCGCCCGAACCCCTGCGTAAGCCGTCCTGGATCAGGGCCAGGGCGCCAGTAGGGCCGGGTGTGACGCGCATCAAGCGATTGCTGCGCGAGGCCAAGCTCGCGACCGTATGCGAAGAGGCAATGTGCCCGAACCTCGGGGAGTGCTTTGACCACGGCACCGCGACCTTCATGATACTGGGCGATGTCTGTACCCGCCGCTGCCCCTTCTGCGACGTGGCGCACGGGCGGCCCCGGCCCCCTGATCCCGACGAGCCGGAGCACCTGGCGGCGTCGATCGCTATCATGGATCTGCGCTACGTGGTCATCACCTCTGTCGACCGCGATGATCTGCGTGATGGCGGTGCCGGTCATTTCGCGGCCTGCCTGCGGGCGGTGCGGGGGCGGAGCCCGGGAATCAGGCTGGAGGTGCTGGTGCCGGATTTCCGCGGCCGGGAGAGCATCGCCCTCGACCGGTTTGAGGGCGACGCGGTGCCCGATGTGTTCAACCACAACCTGGAGACGGTGCCCCGCCTCTACCGCGAGGCGCGCCCGGGGGCGGATTACCAGGGCTCCCTGGCGCTGCTGCGGGAGTTCAAGCGCCGGCATCCGGCGGTGCCGGCCAAGTCGGGGTTGATGCTGGGACTCGGCGAGGAGCGCAACGAGGTGCTGACCGTGATGGCGGACCTGCGCGACCACGACTGCGACATGCTGACCCTGGGGCAGTATCTGCAGCCGAGCCGCGATCATCTCCCGGTGAGGCGCTACTGGACCCCGCAGGAGTTCGAGGAGCTGCGCGTCGCCGGAGAGGCCATGGGCTTCTCCAATGTTGCAAGCGGCGCCATGGTGCGCTCGTCCTACCATGCGGACCGACAGGCCGTCGACGTGATAGACGGCGCATGACGGCGCTGCTCATTACCGCCGGCTTTCTGGCATTCATGGGTTTCATCTGGTGCATCCACGCGGTGGATGGGTATGCCGTCGCACGTTTCGGCTACGCGCCCTTCGCCCTGCCGAACGCCCTTTTCATGCTGATTCCGCACGGCCTGCTGCTCCTGGCGGTACAAGGCAACGACTACCGGGAGCTGCTGGCGGGCCTCGCCGGCGCGGGTATGCTCGGGCTGCTGCTGTTGGTCAGGTCGCGCACGAACGGTTGGCTCGCCCTGTTCGCTGGGCCTGTGCTGCTACTCGCCGCTCCGGTCGTGGCCCTTGCCGTCTTGTTCCGGGGGTTCGCGCAGGGCGGTGATCGCCCGGGATGAATCCGGTCCGCCGGCACCTGGATGTGACGTGCTGATTTTGGCCAGGATGGCCAATGATCAGCGGCTCCTAGTCACGCTGCGGCACGTGGTCGTTGTAGCGCTCCATGAGGTAGCACAGGCAGTCCTGGCGGATGACCGCCTCGTCGCGGGTGAGCATGGAGGGCATTACCGGCAGCTTGAGCCGAAGCTCGCCGTCCTCCAGGCGAAAGAAGCGCTCGGCGACGTCCCGGCCGCGCTCGTCCAGCGCCTCGAGCCGGAAGCCTTCGTTGCCATTCACGCGGCCCAGCGCGGTCCCGCGGGGTAGCTCGCGGAAGTTGAAACGCTCGAGCTCCGGCGAAAAGATGATATCCGCTTCCCCCGGCGGGAACCCGAAGCTGACCTCCCGCGGGACCTTCACCTGCGCGACGGTGTGGAACAGGTCGATATCGTGGGCGGGCACCGGGTGCTCCGGCAGGGCGACGATGCGCAGGCAGGCGTCCAAATACTCCCGGGCGTGCTCTGTGCCATGCCTGTCCCCGACTTTTCCGCACTCCAGGGTCACCGCGGGGCACAGCCTGGCCATGGCGATGGACTGCACCCCCTTGGGCCGGATGAAGTAGACCACGGTGCGGCTGAACAGGGTTGCGAGGTGCAGATAGCGGTTGTCGAGCACGTTGACGCAGCCGTAGTGCGGATTGCAGCCGGTGTTGTTGTGAAGATCGATGCTGGCGAACACGCCTCGCTTGGACATGATGTCCACGACACGGCGCATCAGATCGTGCTCGGGGGTGTGCGGAATCTCGGTTCCGGGCCATACCCGGTTGTAGTCCGGCTGGCCGGGCAGGTGTCGCACGCCCGCTGCGGCGGCCGCCACGTTGCCAATGAAGAGGCTCAGGGACCGCGGCAGTCGCAGCGCGCCACAGCGCCGGCCATACCCGTTCAGCAAGGCGCGCACGCCTTCCCACCCCACCGTCTCGTTGCCGTGCATGAGCACGGTGACGAACAGCGCCGGCTCGCGCTCGCCGGCGAGATGAATCAGGGTCGGCCCGCCCAGGAGGTGCTGCAGATCGCGCGTCTCCGTGTCCAGCAGGCCGTCCGGGAGGGTGTCAAGCTCTTGCAGCATGGCGGTGGAAATCGCTTCGGGTCGGTAAGCACGACATCATAGTGCCCAGTCGTGCACGGGGAGCCCGCTCCCTTGTCGCTCCAGGTAGGCGCCGGTCAGCGCCTGCATGTCACGGCCGTTGCGGGCAACGAATGCGCGCTGCCAGGCCGCACCGGTCCGCCCCGATTCCAGCCGGGAGGAAATGATCCCGAGCCAGAGATCGGCCTCGTCCGCATCCACACCCATGGCCGTTAAACCCAGTCGGGCGCGTGGCAGCAAGTCGCCGCGGACCACCTCCGTCAATCGGGCACGGCGACCGTCGAGCCATTCGATCTCCGTATTCAGGCCCTCGCGCGCGGCGGCATAGAAGTTCGCCTTTGCGGCTGGAAAAGGAAGCCGCCGCTCGGGCGGCGTGACGTCCTGTGACAGGGAATGAACGGCGCCGAAATAGAGTGCCGCGTTTGCGATGGCGTCGACGACGGTCGGACCAGCCGGCACCACGCGGTGCTCGATGCGCAGATGGGGCGTCCCGGATGCCTCGAAGCCGATGAGAGGTCGGTTCCAGCGCCAGATGGTGCCGTTGTGCAGACGTAGATGCGCCAGTCGTTCGGGCGGTTCGTCCATCACCTGTGGCAGCAGCACGGGAAAGCGCTTGAGATTGGCCGTGAAGCACTCGAGGACCGATGCGTCGAGGTATCGCAAGCCGAATGTCACACGCTCCGAAAAGACGGAGCCGCCGACGGACACGGCCTGTTCGAACAACGGGATCCGGCTCTCGTCCCACAGGTCGCAGCCGAACAGGTAGGGGGAGTTGGCACTGATGGCCACCATCGGGGCGGCCAGGATCTTCGAGCAGTTGTAGACCCGGGTGGCCTCGTCCGGGCTGACCTTGAGGTGGATCTGAAACGAGGTGGCGGCGGATTCCAGCATCACGTCCTGCTGCTCCACGAACAGGTGGTCCCGACCCTGGATCTCCAGGGTCAGGGGCCGCCCGCGGCGCAGGCTCAAGATCTGCTCGTTGAGTGCCCGGTAGCGTGGGCGGGGAGTCATGTGTTCCAGGTCCAGGTGCTCCGGGCGCACCGTGGGCAGGATGCCGATCATGGCGAGCCGGGCGTCGAGCGCGGCGGCCGCCGCCGCGCAACGAGCCCAGGTGGATTCGAGCTCGTCGGCGAGCCGGCTCAGCGCCCGGCCGTTCAGGGGCTGAGGCGTGCCATTGATCTCGGCGTTGAAGGTTGCCAGCTCCGGGACGACCAGGGGATCGTCGAGACGGTCCAGAAAGGGCTCCACCACCGGGGCGGGCCGCATGTCCGGCCCTACGAGCCAGGACTCCAGCTCGAACCCGCCCACCTTGGGGGTGGAGGCGAAGACGTCTTCCGCGAACCAGTGGGCCAGCAGATCGGTTTCCGCACGCAGCCGCTCTTCGAAGGCCTCGAAATCCGCCTTGGTGAACTTGGATGCCTCGATTTCCTGGCCCATGGTCTTCCCGATGGATGATGACGACCCCGCGCGAGCCCGGTTGGCCTAACGATCAACACTTAGCATCCGGTCCAGGGCTTGTAAACGGTCGGGTGTCCCGACATCCGACCAACCCCCCCGGTACAGCTCACCGCTGACTAGACCCCGCCCCATGGCCTCGCGCAACAGGGGGGCGAGGGGAAAGGCGCCTGGCTCCTGGTTCCGGAACAGGTCGGGATGATAGACGCCGATGCCGCTGAAGGTGTAACGAGGCTCTCCCTCCGGCAGAACGCGACCATCGGATAGGGCGAAATCGCCTCCCGGGTGCTGTGGCGGGTTGCTCACCAGCACGAGATGAGCGAGGCGATCCGTCTCGATGGGCAGCCGTGAAAAATCCAGCTCGGTCCAGATATCCCCGTTCACCACCAGAAAGGGGTCGCGGCCCAGGAGCGGCAGGGCGCGGAAAATACCGCCGCCGGTCTCCAATGCCTTGCCCTCGGGCGAGTAGCGGATGCGAACACCCCAACGGCTGCCGTCGCCGAGCGCGGCCTCGATCTGCTCGCCGAGATGGGCGAGGTTGATGACGATGTCGCGGATGCCCGCTGATGCGAGGCGCTCCAGGTGGTGGACGATCAGCGGCTTGCCGCCGGCCCGCAACAGTGGCTTCGGGATGTGGTCCGTGAGCGGGCGCATCCGTTCGCCGCGCCCGGCGGCCAGGATCATGGCTTGCATGGCGGTGTACGAGCCCAATGGATTTTGATGCCGCGCAATTGTAACGTGCCACAGGCCGTCAATCTGCGCGCCTTTGTTGCCGAATCAGCGGACGAAGACTTCTTCAGTAAGGTGAGGGAGGGCCTCGTGGGGTTAGGACGGGAGACGGGAGGGAGATAGGAGATTCGCCGCGCGGGTGAGATACGGGCGAGCGAGACGACGTCGCAACGCGACTGCGGCCGGGGGCCGGTCCTCTACCCAGGTGCGCTTCCGGGGATACCCGCGGGCGGGAGCGCCGCGCCGGCTAGTGGGATTGGTCGAGTGCGACCAGCCAGTCGCGGAGCATCTCCACCTCGAAATCGCACAAGAGGTGGCCGTGATTCTGGAAGGCCTCGACCACGCGCGCGGGATTCTGCACGCAGACCTGCTCGTCGTTGGCGATCATCGCCAGTAAGCGGACGGTGCGTGATAGATCCTGCGCCAGATTCGGCTGCAGCTTCTTTTCCAGCTCATCCGCGATTGTGAGCAGGTCGTTGATCGAGGGCCGATCCGGTCCCGGGGGTGATTCGCTTGTGTAGTCCCTGGGCTCGAGCCGATTCGCTTTCATCTGTCGGTACCTCTGAAAATCCACGTTCCGCTGGTCCTTGCCCGTGATTGGACGAAGGCGATCTTGTTCGCCGGGCTAACCGTGCCTCAAGCTGCTCTCGGGCCGTCGCCTCGACGCCTGGTTACCCAGCTATGTACAGGGACAAATCTATGCGCTCGTCGCCGGTGCTTCTGTGACCGGTGACGCAACGCGGGGCGAAAGTCGCGAGCGGCGACCCCCGTTTCGCGCCCACGGGGTGCCATCCGCGGGGCAGGGTCGGGCGCTAGCGGACGCCTCCGAGCCAGGTTGCGGAAGGAAGATCAGACCGGGCAGTGAGGTGGTAAGGGTATTGCTAGCGCCTGTTCGTATCCGGACGGAATCGAGCGGTCGGAACGCGCGTCAGCCACGCATGGAGTCGAAGAACTCGGCGTTGGTCTTGGTGGCCTTCAGCTTGTCGTGGAGGAACTCCATGGCCGCGAGCTCGTCCATCGGATGGAGTATCTTGCGCAGGATCCACATCTTCTGCAGGTCGTCTGGCTTCATCAGCAGCTCTTCCCGGCGAGTGCCGGAGCGGTTGATGTTGATCGACGGAAAGATGCGCTTCTCGGCGATGCGCCGGTCGAGGTGGATCTCCATGTTGCCGGTACCCTTGAACTCCTCGTAGATCACGTCGTCCATGCGCGAGCCGGTGTCGACTAGGGCGGTGGCGATGATGGTGAGCGAGCCCCCTTCCTCCACATTGCGCGCGGCGCCGAAGAAGCGCTTGGGGCGCTGCAGCGCATTGGCGTCCACGCCGCCGGTCAATACCTTGCCGGAGGACGGCACAACGGTGTTGTAGGCGCGAGCAAGGCGCGTAATGGAGTCGAGCAGGATGACCACGTCCTTCTTGTGCTCGACCAACCGCTTCGCCTTCTCGATGACCATCTCAGCCACCTGTACGTGGCGGGTCGCGGGTTCGTCAAAGGTGGAGGAGATGACCTCGCCCCGCACTGAGCGCGCCATCTCGGTGACCTCCTCCGGACGCTCGTCGATCAGGAGGACGATCAGATAGCAGTCCGGATGGTTGTGGGCGATGGACTGGGCGATATTCTGCAGCATCATGGTCTTGCCCGCCTTGGGCGGAGACACGATGAGTCCACGCTGGCCCTTGCCGATGGGCGCGCACAGGTCGATGGTGCGGGCGGTGATGTCCTCGGTGCTGCCGTTGCCCACCTCGAGCTGCAGGCGCTTGTTGGCGAACAGTGGCGTGAAGTTCTCGAACAGGATCTTGTTTTTCGCGTTCTCCGGCCGGTCGAAATTGATGTCGTTGACCTTGAGGAGCGCGAAGTAGCGCTCGCCGTCCTTGGGCGGTCGGATCTTGCCGGAGATGGTGTCGCCGGTGCGCAGGCTGAAGCGGCGGATCTGGC
>CAYNBI010000044.1:0-28962 GCA_964395315.1 uncultured Chromatiaceae bacterium
GCAACGCGGGTTCGGGCGCCTTCGCCAACTGCGAGCTCTTCTTCACCCACATGGGGGTCTGGGACAAGATCGAGCGCAACGCCATGGGCTACAACGATGCGGCCGCGGCGTTCGGCAACAACCAGCTCGACGCCTTCTGGCTGTTCACCGCTTTCCCGAGCGGGGCCGTGATCATGGCCGCGCAGACCAACGACATCGAGCTGGTCGACCTCGGCCAGGATGCGCTGGACAGCGGGTTCTACGAGAAATACCCCTATTTCTCGAAGCTCAAGGTCCCGGCCGGCACCTACAAGGGCGTCGACGAGGACGTCCCGTCCTTCCAGGACTCCGCCCTCTGGGTCGCCAACGCGGACGTCCCCGCGGACGTGGTCTATGACCTGCTCTCCAAGATCTACACCGACGAGGGTCTCAAGTACATGGTCAGCCAGAAGAAGACCTTCAAGGAGATGAGCGTCGAGACCGGCATCAACGGCATCGTGACCCCGCTGCATCCGGGCGCCGAGAAGTTCTGGAAGGAAAAGGGCCTGCTCTGATCTCCTGGGCTTCCAGGCCGACCCTCACGCAGGGACGCGGAGAACGCCGAGGCACGATTCAGGCAGTCCCGCGGCAACGGCGCCGCGCGGCGCCCGCCGGACGCATGGTCTAGGCGCTCTCCGCGTCTCCGCGGTCATCCCCCCGCCGCCGTGGAGTGACAGCGCATGTTCGAGAAGCTGAACAAAGCCGAGCAATGGGTCTTCGACATCCTGTCGCTCGCACTCGTGCTCTTCTACTCCTACTCGGCGGTGCTCGAGCCCGCGGCAACCCAGTATCACCGCGGGATCTACGTCCTCATCACCTATGTCCTCGTCCTCCTGCTCTATCAGTCCAAGAGTTTTCTGGGCCGGGCGCTGGACTACGTTCTGATCGTCGCCTCCGTCATCAGCATCGGTTACTGGATGGCGAATTTCGAGGTGATCGCCTACCGCGCGGGCGCCGAGACCACCCTTGACAAGGGGATCGCCATCGTCGGCGTCCTGATCGGCATCGAGCTGGCGCGGCGGGTGGTGGGCAGCGTGTTCGTCATCATCGGCGCCGTCATGCTGCTCTACGGCGTCTACGGCGAATACGCGCCGGAGATGATCTCCCACGCCGGGGACACCTTCCCCGACCTCTGCACCAGCATCTTCTACAAGAGCGACGGCATCTTCGGCATCATGGCCAACGTACTGGCCACCTACATCATCCTCTTCGTCATCTTCGGCGCCTTCCTGGAGGCGAGCGGGGCCCAGCGCTTCTTCATCGACTTCCCGCTCGCCGCGGTCGGTCACCGGATCGGCGGGCCGGCCAAGGTGTCGGTCATCGCCAGCGGACTGTTCGGGTCGATCTCCGGCTCGGCCATCGCCAACACGGTTTCGACCGGCTCCTTCACCATCCCGATGATGAAGAAGGCCGGTTTCAAGCCCCACGTGGCCGGCGGCATCGAGCCCGCCGCCTCCATCGGCGGCATGTTCATGCCGCCGATCATGGGCGCCGGCGGCTTCATCATGGCGGAGCTCACGGGCGAGCCCTACTCCACCATCATGCTGGTCGCCATCTTCCCGGCGCTGATGTACTTCTTCAGCGTCTACGTGATGGTCCACTACGAGGCCAAGCGCCACGACATCCGGGGCGAGAGGTCGGAGGTCAAGGCGTCGGAGATCTTCAAGCGGGAGTGGTTCTACATCCTGCCGCTGGTGAGCATCACCATCCTGATGCTGATGGGCTACTCGCCGGGCTATTCCGCCATCATCGGCATCGTCACCTGCATCGCGGTCAGCTGGTTCCGCAAGGAAACGCGCATCGGCCCCCGCCAGTTCCTGCTGGCATCCCGTGCCGGCGCCATCAACAGCCTGAAGATCGGCGCGACGGTGGGGGTGATCGGCATCATCATCGGCGTGCTCACTTACAGCGGGCTGGTGCTGACCTTCGCCGACATCGTCATCGAGCTGGCGGACGGCAAGCTGTGGCTGACCATTCTGCTCATCGCCCTGGCATCGCTGATTCTCGGCATGGGCGTACCGGTGACCGCCGCCTATCTGATCACGGCCGTGGTCGCGGTGCCGGCCCTGACCGAGCTCGGCGTCAACCCCATCGCCGCCCACATGATCGTCTACTGGCTGTCGCAGGACTCGAACATCACGCCGCCGGTGTGCATCGCCGCCTTCGCCGGCGCCACCATCGCCAAGGCCAACATGTGGAAGACGGCCTTCACGGCCTTCAAGTTCGCCAAGTTCCTATACCTCGCGCCCTTCATCTTCGGCTATGTTCCGGCCTTTTCCCTCGACGGCAGCACCATGGACATCGTGGTCGCCTTCGCGCTGATTCTGATCGGCACCTGGGGTTACTCCTGGCTGCTTAGCGGGATCTGGTTGAGCTGGTTCGACAAGAAGGCGCCGGCGGCACGATAACGGCCGAGCAGTATAGGGCAGGCCTCTCACGTCAAAGACAAGCGCCGGGCATCGCCCGGCACAAACCTGGGTGCGAAATGCCATGACCGCGGATCGGACACTGCCACGCGTCGAGTTCAAGAAGATCCTCTACCTCACCGACCTCTCGGAAAGCGGCCGGCAGGCCTTCCCGCACGCGGCCAGCCTCGCCCATCAATACGGAGCGGAGCTCACGGTGTTTCACGTGGTCGAGCCCAGGGACTTCGAGAAATACCTGATCGGCTACATCAGCGAGCCCCTGTGGGACGAGATCAAGCAGGGTAGCCTGAAAGAGGCCCGCGAGGCCCTGATCGCGCGGAAGCGGGACGATGCCGAGATCCGCGACCACATCGATGCTCATTGCCAGGACGCCATGCCTGGCGAAAGCCGCCGCTATGTGAGCTACGACGTCGTGGTCGAGATGGGGGACGCGGTCGACAAGGTCCTGGAGAAGGCCGACAAGGAGAACTACGACCTGATCGTCGTCGGTCGGCACGGCCACGGTGCGCTCAAGGGCGCGCTGATCGGCGACACGGCCCTGCGGCTGGTGCGGCGCTGCACCAAGCCGGTTCTGGTGGTAGAGGTGCCGCCGAAAGAAGAGAAATAGGCTGCGGGGGCGGGCTTCTCGAAGCAGCGCGCTCCCGGGCGGGGTGCGCCGCGCACAGGCTGACCCCATCACCGCAGGTCGATCAGGAATTGCCCCGTCAACAGCGCGACCATCACCCATAATACCCACCGCAGCCAGCGCCGGTAGGTGTCGGCATCCACCCGGTCCCTGATCCGCATACCCACCAGCAACGCGGCGGCCGCGGCGGCGGCAAAGGGCAGCGTCGCCCCCAGCAGCGACGGCGTCAGCACGCCGGCCACGGAGAAGGCCCCGACCTGGGCCGTCTTCCCCGCGAGAAAGCAGAGGTTGAAGACCTGAATCATCGCCAGCTTCGACATCCCCACCTGGAGAGCGAAGATGATCAGCAACGGCACCATCACGTTGACCGTGCCCGCGGAGAAGCCCGCCGCGAGGCCAAACAACAGATAGGCCAGCCAGGTGTGCGTCCGCACCCAGTCCATCCGGATGGCGCCGAGTCGGTCATTGAGCAGGTGCAGGAGGATGATGCCGGCGAGCAGCAACCGGAACGGGCCCGGATCGACCCCGATCAGCAGCCAGGTGCCGGCGACCGCACCGAGGGGAATCATCAGCGCTAGCGGCCAGTAGCGTCCGATGCTCTCCGACCAGCGCCCGCCGCGCACAACGCTGATCAGGTTGACGGTGATGGTGGGCACCAGGGTGAGCAGGATGGCGGTGCGCACGTCGAAAACGATGGCGAGCAGGGGCGTCGCCAGCATGGGAAAGCCGAGCCCCAAGATGCCATGGGCCAGGCCGGCGAACAAAAAGATGCCGCAGACGGCCAGCCAGGCGTAAAGGCTCAGGGATTCGACCTCCAACAACCGGTTCCTCTAGAAGACGCTGAATCTCGGCTTTGCTGTCCAGAATCGGCACGCCGCCCAAGAAGCGTGGTTCTTGGATGGCTTCATTTTCAAACGCTTATGCGCTTAAAAAAGGCGTCACGTCCCCAGACCGTAGGACGCGCTGACTTAATCAGCGCTTTCCCAATGGACATGCTGATGGTTGGCCATCCTGGCGGAGACCAGCACGTCCATGCGCCGCGGCGACGCTGAATTTGATCAGCGACTCTTTGAGGGAGACGCTGATTATTGGCCGTCCTGGCCAAAATCAGCACGCGGCCCGAGAGGCGCGACTCTCGAACCGCTTCGTTTTCAAGCGCTTAAGCGCCTGAAAACGGCGGCACATCCCTGTGTCGCGGGAAACGCCGAATTGATCAACGTTTCCTTAGCGTACGGGCTCAGCGTTCAGCACCAGCGGAGGTGTGCCCGCGGCCTCGGGCCTGTCCGCCTCATCCGGCTGCTGCGGATTCCCGGTGATCTTGCGGATCCAGGCAATCTCGTCGGGCGGCACACCCCGGTTCCGGACATAGGACAGGATCTCGCCGAGCGCGGAGCGCGAAGCGTCCGTTGCCAGCGCGTGCAGGGTATTGACCGCGAGCAGCCGCCCGTTCCTGTTGTCTCTGACGCCCCAGTGATCCGCGTAGAACTCGAACAGGACCCGCTCCCGATCTTTCACCTGCAAGCGGTCGAGAATCTCCACCAGTCCCTTGTACAGAGCCGGCATGCCGAGGGGACCCCAGTCCCTGACGTGTCTGAGCAGCTTGAGCATGGCGTTCTCCGGCTCCTGTATGGGGCAGTGGAAGCTCACCCACTGCCAAAGGTGCTCGACCGCCGCGGCGCGCACCCTCGGGTCGCCGCTCCCGATCTCTGACAGGGAGACGATGAGGGCCAGTAAATCGTCTCGGCGGATGGGAACCACCCGGTAACCGTCGTCCGCGGGCTCGAACATCCAGTAGCCAGGCTCGAAACCGACCGAGAAGACCTGATCGCCCGATGCCACCCTGACGGTGCCCGCGACCCCTTCCGCGACCCTCAGACCCAGGTTGCCCGCGCAGGAGATAGCCCCGCGCGGCCGATAGCCGAAACCCGTGATCAGCGTGAAGTCCTTGCCGTTGAGCGTCGCGCGCCGTTCGCCATGCCAAAGGACATCGCCATCCATGTGGGCCCAGGATTGCCAGTCAAAGTAGCGGAACGCGGCCGCGGAGAATCCGCCGCCGGCCAACTCGGCGCCAATTTGTGCCTGGTCGACCTCAACCGGCAGGTGCAGATAAGGGGTCTCGAAATCGAGGCGGAAACCAGGCGGCGCGCCGTCCCTTCCGTCGAACAGCGTCAACCGCGCCGTGACCTGACGCGCCAGCCCCCGCAGCATGGGTACCCCGCGCAGGAAAGACGTCCGCCGAATGAGCCGCAGTTCCAGGGGAAGCAATCGCCGAACCCAGTTTGAGGAAGCCATGATTACCAGGTATGGGAGCAGATCTCCGAGGTCCTAGAGCGATCAAGCACCAGCGGGTCAAAAAAATGTCGAGAACCTCCTGATCCATCCTTGGCAGCACCGCCGCGGACAGCGGCAACCCCCTCCAGGCGGGGTCGCAAGAGACGGAGGTCAGGGGGGCCCTTCCCCCGATTGCGCGCATCTTGCGCCTTATGCGCCGGGCGTTTAAGGGTTACGATACGCTAGATCATCACCACCGCAGAAGTCCATTCGCATGGTAGACGAACAGCCAACGTCCGCACGCCGGCAGGAGCAGGCGATCCTGCAGCAGCAGTACCGTCGGGCCTTGAGCTCCTTCGAGGGCATCATACTCAGCCAGATCGACATCAAGAACAAGCTCGGCGACCGCCTGAACTACAGCATCCAGGCGGGGATTATCATCCTCGGCGCGATCTCCATCTCGATCCTGGTGCTCCTGCTCACCCTGAGCGCACAGATCAACCGCATCTCCGGGGTCGTGGTGGAGATGAACACGCATTTCACGTCGGTATCCTCGCAGATGAGCAAGATTCGCGGCCACATGGCCGACATGGAGAAACGGGTTGCCCTGCTCGACAAGATCGACGACATGACGGCGGTCATGGACAGGGAGATGGGTAATATCGGCGCGGACATGTCCGTGATGCGCCGCACCGTGCAGGGCATCGATGCCCATGTCGCCGCCGTGCGCAACAATGTCGGCAATATCTCGGTGAACATGGACCTGATGAATCAGGAGGTTCAAATCATGAGCGTCGAGATGCTGCAGGTGTCCAAGCCGGCACGCACCCTGAACAAGATGTTCCCTTTCCCATAGGAGAATGAAGATGGCCGAAGACCCGCGCCGCGCCGTCGTCGAGGTGATCGCCCGCCTCGGGCGGGAGACCCAGCTCCATCTCGACGAGCGCTACCGCCACTTTCGGATCACCGACGGGGTCATCATCCTGACCTCGGTGCTGCTGGTGATCCTTGCCGTCTTCAACGTCTACTACGTGCGCGTGCTCTACAAGGACCTCGACGCCACCGTCGGCAACATGGAGTCCATGTACAACCACCTCGTGCACGTCGACGCCGACATGGAGCTCATCACGGGACACATGGCCGCCTTCGATCGGCACATGAACCGCATGGAGCCCATTACCGGCCACATGGGATCTCTCACCAAGACCCTGCCCGCAATGCGCGGCGACATGCGCGTGATCGCCGGCGAGATGACCACGATCGAGCAGAGCATGGCCCAGGTAGCACAGGGCATGAACGTCATCGACCAGCGCGTCCACCTGATGAACGGTGGCGTCGCGGCCATGCGCGAGAACGTGCGTCAGATCGCGCGGCCAATGGGCAGCATGATGCCCTTCATGCCCTGAACGGGTAGAACTCAGCCCGTCAGCCCCAGCCAGGCGAGCACCGGCGGCAGGCACAAGGCCGTGACAAAGGCGGAGAGGGCCATCGCCAGCCCCGAGAAGGCGCCCATCTCCCGGGTCACCTGCAAGGCCCGCGCGGTGCCGATGCCGTGCGCGGTCACACCCATGGCGATGCCCTTGACGGCGTCGTCGCGCACCCCGAGCAGACGGAACACGGCGCCGCCGACCACGGCGCCGAGAATCCCGGTCGCCACCACCAGCACCGCGGTGAGGGATGGATGTCCGCCCAGCTTCTCGGCAATGCCCATCGCCACCGGTGCCGTCACCGACTTGGGGGCAAGCGAGACCAGGGTCGCCTGGTCGGCCCCCATGAGTGCCGCAACCGCCACTGCCGAGAGCGCCGCCGCCAGCCCCCCGGTGACCACGGCGACCGCAACCGGAAGCCACAGGGTCCGCAACCTGGCGCGGCTGCGATAGATCGGGATCGCCAGGGACACGGTGGCCGGCCCCAGCAGGAAGTGCACGAACTGGGCGCCGTCGAAGTAGGTCCGGTAAGGGGTGTCCGTTGCCACCAGCAAGGCAATCAACAGCCCCACCGCGAGCGCGACCGGGTTGAGCAGCGGACTCGACCCGGCAATGAGGTACAACCGGTGGGCTGCCAGATAACAGACCAGGGTCGCCGTGAGCCATAGCAGCGGCGAGGCCGAGAGATAGACCCACACCTCGAACAGGGGGTTAGCCGTCATCCGGGGCGTCCCCCTTGCCGGCGAGCCGCTGCACGCCCAGCATGGTGTATGCGGTCACGGCAAAACCGATCAGGGTGCTGATGACGAGGGCCAGGGTCAGCAGCTGCCAATCCTGGCGAATACCGTCCCAGTGAACCATTACCCCCACCCCCGCCGGGACGAACAGCAGCGGGAGGTGCTGGAGCAGCGCGGCGGTCGTGGTCTCCACCCGCGGTGAGATGCCGCCGCGCCAGAACAGCCAGCCGAGCAACAGCAGCATCCCGATGACGGGTCCGGGCACCGGCATCGCCAAGACCCGCACCCCCAACTCGCCGGCCAGCTGACAGAGAAGGATCAAGGTCAGGGCGTGGAGCATGCCGGATCTCCGTACAGAGAGGCCGCGCAGAAGGCGATGTAGGGGGCCATCGGCTCGCCCGGCGCGTCGTAGTAACGGGTCTGCACCCGATACCCGAGGTCCGTGAAGATGCCGCACAGCTCGCGGGGAGAGATGGGGTAGTCCCGTTCGCGCATGTGCGCCACGGTGCTCGCCGTCCCCTCGGGATCGCCGCCGCGGGCGAGCAATGTCCGGCGCATCCGCTCCAGGTAGTCGTTCCGCCACGCCGGATCCTCCGTTGCCCCGTCCTCGGGAAGCGCGACGGGTCCGACGCCTGCCTCCCGCAGCCGCTCGGGCGGCACCAGGCGCCAGGATTCCTGCGGATCGGCGGGATCAGCGTCAGGTCGACGTCGATAGGGCGCGGAGTCCGGCCGATAGACGTCGTGGCTGAGGAGCAGACCGGGTCGACTGAGCAAGCGTCGCAGCTGCAGTCCGAGAAAGCGGATCTCCTCCGGCGTTCCGTGGTGGAGGTTCATGCCGCTGTAGACCAGGTCGAAGCCGTCCTCCAGCCGGAGGCCGTCCAGGTCCCAGGCATTGCCTTCCAGCAGCCTGCTCGCGACGACGTTCCCCGGAAAACGGAATCCCGCGGCCTCGGCCACCTGGTCCGGGTTTAGGTCGACCCCGGTGTAGAAAAAACGCCGACCGCGGAACGCGTCCATGACGGCCGAGATGGTGAGCGGCAACCCGCCGCAGGCAAGGTCGAGCACCCGCAGCGGCCGATCGGACGGCACCGTCCGCGTCCAGTCCTCCAGCACCGCGATCGCGGCCGCAGCCGCCTCGCGGTGCAGCAAGGCGTTGACATCCAGCAGGAAGCGATAATAGCCGCTCCGGTTGAACAAGGGCTCGCGACGCATTATCTGATCCCTACGAATTGCATGAGGACACCCGGCCCCGGATTGGTTCGCCGGATGTCATTCTTCTCCCGCCGGCTGGACGGTGACACGGCCCTGCCGCACCAGCGGCGAATTCCGGATCGCGCAACCGCAGGCCACGAATTTACAGCATCGCAGCAGCCGTGGCAGCATCGCCCCGCCGGGCCCGAACGGAAAACGACTGGACGGGTGACTTGGATCGGGCGCCCCGCCAGAGGCGCTTGCGGGAGAACGCACAACCGTGGACCCTTTGACACAAGGCCTGGTCGGAGCCGCCCTCGCCCAATCCGCCGCGAGGCCGAACGAGACCAGGATCGCCGCGGCGGTGGGTGCCGGGGCGGGTCTGCTGGCGGACGCGGACGTGTTGATCCGCTCCTCCACCGATCCGCTGCTCACCCTGGAGTACCACCGCCACTTCACCCACTCGGTCTTCTTCGTACCCCTCGGCGCCCTAATCGCCGCCCTCATTCTGTGGCCCTTCCTGCGTTCCCGGCTCGCCTTCGCGCGGCTCTATCTGTTCGCCTTACTGGGCTACGCCCTGAGCGGGGTGCTCGACGCATTCACCAGCTACGGTACGCACCTGTTCTGGCCCCTGAGCGACGAGCGGGTCGCCTGGAACCTGATCGCCATCGTCGACCCCGTCTTCACCCTGGTGCTGCTGGCGGCAGTGTCGGTGGCCCTGATCAAGCGCCTGCCGCGTGCCGCCTGGATCGGACTCGCGCTCGCCGGTCTCTACCTCATCGGCGGCTGGGTGCAGCAGCACCGGGCGGACGGGGCCGCCCGTGCGATCGCGGCGGAGCGCCAGCACGTGATCGAGCGCCTCCTGGTCAAGCCCACGCTGGGCAACATCCTGCTCTGGCGAACCGTCTACCAGTCCGGCGGCCATTTTCACGTGGACGCCGTGCGTGTCGGCCTCGGGTCGAAGCGCGTCTACCCCGGCGGCCAACTGGCCAGGGTCGTGCCCGAAAGGGACCTGACCGCCCTGCCCCCTGACTCCAACGCGCTGCGGGATGCGGTGCGGTTCGCCGCATTCGCCGACGGCTACACGGTCACCCATCCGGAGCGCCCGGACGTGCTGGGAGACGTTCGGTACGCCAACAGCCCCAACGGACTCGCTCCCCTATGGGGCATAGCCTTGAACCCGGAGCGGCCGCAGGAGCATGGACGCTACCTGTTCTTTCGCGACCTCGGAAAAGAGCAACGGAGACGGTTCTGGGCCATGCTCAGGGGTCACGAGGTCCGGTAACCGGTGGCGGCGGCGAACCCGGAATCCGCCGCAGCAGCGCGCGCCCGTCAATCAGGTACACCGCGGCGAGATAGACGGCCAGGCACAGGGTCCCGGCGAACAGGAAGTGCATTCCGATGCCCGCGACGAGCCAGCGGCCGATACCGTAGAGGCCGAGTCCGAGGCCAAGGTAGCCCAGCGCGCGCTTGAGGTCGTAGGGCACCGGGTAGTACCTGCGGCCGAGAAGATAGGAGATGATCACCATGGCCCCGTAGCAGGCCAGGTGCGCCCAGGCGGCCCCGGCGTAGCCGTACCTCGGCACCAGCCACAGCAAGAGCGTGACCGTGATGCCAGCACCCGCCAGGGATACCCAGGCACCCGTCAGGGTGCGGTCGGTGAGCTTGTACCAGATCGACAGATTCACGTAGATGCCGAGCAGCAGGTTCGCCAGCAGCAGGATGGGCACGACGTGCAGACCCTCCCGGTAGGCCGCGCCCACAAAGTACTGGAACAGGTCCATGTACAGGGTGACCAGGAGGAAGATGAAGACGCAGAAGATGAGGAACCAGTTGAGCACCTGGGCGTAGATCCGGCGCGCATCGGCTTGCCTCGCATAGGCGAAGAAGAAGGGCTCGCCGGCGTAGCGGAAGGCCTGGATGAAGAGGGTCATCAGGATCGAGAGCTTGTAGGAAGCCCCGTAGATGCCGAGCTGGGCCATGTTGGTCTCCGCGTCGTAGGGGAGCAGATACTTCAGCGCGGCGCGGTCGAGCATCTCGTTGACGATGCCGGCCAGCCCGATGACTACCATCGGCAGCGAGTAACGGATCAGGCGCCGGAACAGCGGGCCGTCGAAGCCCGCCGCGGCACCCCGCAGCTCCGGGGTCAGCAGCGCCAGCTTGAACGCGCTGGAGGCGAGGTTGGCGAGGAACACGTAGCCCACCCCGATGCTCGGGTCCCATAGCCGTCCGAGCAGCGACTGGGGGTCTGCCTCGTATGCCTGCCGGCACAGCACGATGAAGAACAGGTTGAGACCGATGTTGACCCCGATCTCCGTCAGCTTGATCAGGGCGAAGCGCAACGCCCGGTTCTCGGCCCGCAGCCGGGCGAAGGCCACGGCCCCAACCGAATCAATCGCCAGGATGGCGGCCACCCACCAGATATACTCCGGGTGCGCGGCGTGACGCAGGACCTCGGCGATCGGTTCACGGAGCAGGTAGGCGGCGAGGAAAAAGGCGCCATTGACCAGGATCAGGAAACGTACGACGGTGGCGAACACCGTCTCCGCGGGCCATTCCCCCCCCTCGCGAAACCGGAAGTAGCCGGTCTCCAGCCCGAAGGCCAGCAGCACCGCAAGGAAGCCCATGTAGGCGTAGAACTCGGCCACCACGCCGTAGTCGGCGGGCACGAAGGTATAGGTGTACAGCGGGACCAGCAGGTAGTTGAGAAAGCGCCCGAGGACGCTGCTGACGCCGTAGACCGCGGTCTGGGATGCGAGTCGTCTGATCGGATTCAAGGTCGGGATGGAGGGGGCTCGCGGACGGATGATGCCAGCCGCTATTCTAACCCCCTGCGCGCAGGACCGGCGGGCGGACGGAGGGTCGAAGCCGCCGTTGCAGCCCAACGCACTCGCGCAGTGTCGATGAATGAGAGGATGCGGGCTGACCGGGCTCGAAACCCTGCAATCCGGCTACCGAGGAGGCTCAACATGAGGCGAGAGAGCGCGCGGCGGTATCTCCGTTCGATGTCCATCCCGCTCCTGGCGGGTTGCGTCGCAGGCGTGGCCTGGGCGGACGTGAACACCGACCAGGACGCGGAAACCGGTCTCCGGTCATGGACATGGTCGCACCAGGGCGTCTCCATCGAGCTGGTGCAGCGCCTGCCGGACCAGACCCGCGCCTTCTTCCTCGGTCGCGGCTTCGGCGCGGAGGAGGCCGACCGGATAGGCCGCGCCTGCGTATTCCAGACCATCTTCCGCAACGGCGGCACCCGGACCGTCGAGTACGACCTCGACGACTGGTCGCTCGATCATGGAAGCGAGCGCGGCGCGCTGCGCACCCGCGCGGTCTGGGACCGGGAATGGGAGAGCCAGGGCGTCGACCAACCCGCCCGCATCGCCTTCCGCTGGTCTCTGCTGCCGACCGTGCAGCGTTTCGAGCCCGGTGACTACAACTGGGGCATGACCAGCTTCGGTCTCCCGCCGGGCGCGCGGTTCGACCTGACGCTGGTCGTGGAGATCGGCGGTGAGCGGGTGACGGGCGAGATCCCCGCGGTGGTGTGCGCCGCAGACCGCTGAGGGCCGAGCACACCCGGAGGCTGTGGTCTCACGGGGACGGGCCCCGTCGCCTGCTCGCGATGCAATGAACCGGCAGGCGCGCGCAGGTCATCCGCATCCGCTCGTGGCTTCAGGTCTCCCCAAGCGCCCTGGAGGCCACCTCGAAGAGGTCCCGCGAGAGCTCTTCCACATCCAGGATCTGCTGCAACTCGGCTCGCATCAATGCCTGACGGTCAGGGTCGAAGCGCCGCCACTGGACCAGGCCCTGAAGCAGGCGCGACGCGATCTGCGGGTTGAGCGGGTCGAGCTCCAAGACGCGCTCGCGCAGGAAGCGATAACCCGCGCCGCCCGCGGCGTGGAAGTGCACCGGATTGCCCATGCAGAAGGCCCCCACCAGGCTTCGCACCCGGTTGGGGTTGGTCAGCGTGAAATCGGGGTGCGCCAGCAGCCGACGGACCCGATCCGGGGTGTCCTCGCGCTTGCCCGTGGCCTGGATGGCAAACCATTTGTCGAGCACCAGCTGGTCTCCCCGCCATTTGCCGTAGAAGGCGGTGAGCGCGGCCTCCCCCGCCTCGCCGCCGGCGTTCGCGAGGAGGCGCAGGGCCGCGATCACATCGGTCATGTTCCGCCCCGCCTCGAACTGCGCGCTGCAGAGCGCATGCGCCTGTGTGTCCGTCCCCTGCATCAGATAGTCCAGGCACAGATTCTTGAGCGCACGCCGACCGATTGCCTCAGGCGTGAGCTGGTACGGACCGTCATCGCGGAATTCCTCGTACAACGCCAGCAGGTCGTGGCGCAGCGCATTCGCGACCCGTGTCTTGAGCGCCTCGCGGGCGCGGTGTATGCCGACCACGTCAACGGTTGCCATCTGGTCCGCGAGATAGGTCTCAGACGGCAAGGCAAGCACCTCTGCGCGCAGCGCAGGGTCCACCGCCGTATCGGTCAGCGCACGCCGGAAGGCCCCGAGGAACCCTTCCGGTACGGGAGTCGCGGGGTCGGCGACCAGGGCGAGCAGGAGGCGCTCGGCCAGCTTCTGCGCCGCGTCCCAGCGGTTGAACCCATCGCTGTCGTGTGCCATGAGGAACATGAGATCCTCGTCGCTGTAGTCGACATCCAGCTTGACCGGTGCCGAGAACCCCCGCAGCAGGGACGGGACGGGGGGGGACGGCACATCGACGAAACGGAACTCCTGCTCGGCGGCGAGGAGCTCCAGCACCCGCGTACCGGGTGCCCGTGCCTGCTCCTCGCCCGCCAGCCGCAGGGCGAGGTCGTTTCCGCTCTCGTCCAGCAGGCCCACCGCCAACGGCACATGCAGGGGCAGCTTGACGCTCTGCCCGGGCGTGGGAGGCGTCTGCTGCCGCACCGTCAGGACGTAGGTCCGGTCCGCCGCCCGGTAGTCTCCCCGCGCGCTGACCTCGGGGGTGCCGGCCTGGCTGTACCAGTGCCGGAACTGGGTCAGGTCGCGTCCGCCCGCGTCCTCCATGCAGCGCACGAAGTCCTCGGTCGTCACCGCCTGACCGTCGTGGCGCGCGAAGTATAAGTCTGTCGCCCGGCGGAACTGCTCCGGACCCAGGAGGTTGGCCTGCATCCGCACCACCTCCGCTCCTTTCTCGTACACCGTGGCGGTGTAGAAGTTATTGATCTCTATGTAGGAATCCGGCCGAACTGGATGCGCCAGCGGCCCGGCGTCCTCCGCGAACTGCCGCACCCGCAGCGCGCGCACGTCCTCGATGCGCTTGACCTCGCGGGAGCCCATGTCGGCCGAGAACTCCTGATCGCGGAAGACGGTGAACCCCTCCTTGAGGCTGAGCTGGAACCAGTCCCGGCAGGTGATGCGGTTGCCGGTCCAGTTGTGGAAGTACTCGTGGGCGATCACCCCCTCGATGCCCTGGAAGTCGGCATCCGTCGCCGTGTCCGGGCGGGCCAGCACGTACTTGGCATTGAAGATGTTCAGGCCTTTGTTCTCCATCGCCCCCATGTTGAAGTGACTAACGGCGACGATGTTGTAGACGTCCAGATCGTACTCGCGGCCATACCTCTCCTCGTCCCAGGCCATCGCCTTCTTCAGCGAGCGCATGGCATGATCGCACTTGTCGATGTTCTCGGGCTCGACGTAGATATTGAGCGCGACCTCGCGACCGGAGGCGGTGCGATAGCTGTCAGGCACCGCCTCGAGACGCCCCGCGACAAGGGCGAACAGGTAGCTCGGCTTGGGGAAGGGGTCCTCCCAGCGAACCAGGTGGCGACCACCGGGCAGCTCGCGGCGCTCGCTGGGGTTTCCATTCGACAGTAGAACCGGGTAACGCGCCTTGTCCGCCACCAGGGTGGTGCTGAAACGCGCCATCACGTCGGGACGGTCGAGAAAGAAGGTGATGCGCCTGAAACCCTCCGCCTCGCACTGGGTGCACAGCATGTCGCCCGACAGATACAGCCCTTCCAGGGCGGTGTTGAGCCCAGGGTGGATGCGCACACGGGTTTCCAGCCGGAAACGGTCTGGCACCCGGTGCAGCAACAGGGAGTCCGCGTCGAGGCGGTAATCACTGGCGACGAGCTCGCGCCCGTCGATGGCGATGCGTTCCAGCTGCAGCAGCTCGCCGTCGAGCCGCAGATCCCCGTCTCCCCGAACCGCGGCGGGATTGCGGCGAAGCGCCAGGATCGCGGTCACGACGGTCGCCTCGACGTCCAGCTCGAAGTTCAATTCGGCTCGCTCGATGAGATACTCTGGCGGCCGATAGTCCTTGAGATGGACGGCGTCAGGGACGTTGCGATACATGAGGTACCTCAGGAATTCGCTAAGTGGGTTGCGATCGGGCGGCGAGCGCTTGCAAGGGGCTCCCGGTTCGGGTTTTATTCCGGGCGTAAGGACCGATTTTCAACACTTCACGGAGCCGGCGCGGGCGGGGGATCCGTCTCTGCGCGCGCCGGAGGCCAGCAGCAGCGGGACTCGACCATGCCGAAAGTAGTGATGTATACGACCATGATCTGCCCGTACTGCATGCGGGCCAAGCACCTGCTGCAACGCAAAGGCGTCGACTTCGAGGAAATTCGCATCGACGGCGATCATGAGCAGATGCGCATCATGCTGGAACGCAGCAGGAGGCACACGGTGCCCCAGATCTTCATCGACGAGCTCCACGTCGGCGGCTACGACGACCTGGCAGTGCTTGAGGCACGCGGCGAGCTCGACGCCCTGCTTGGACAATGATCCCGCAGGATACACCCGACCGCGAGGCCGTACGCCTCGACAAGTGGCTCTGGGCCGCGCGCTTCTTCAAGACGCGACAGCTCGCGATCGAGGCCATCAACGGCGGCAAGGTCCATCTCAACGGCCAACGCACCAAGCCCGGTAAGACCGTCCACCCGGGCGTCCGCCTGACCATTCACAAGGGATCGCTCGAATGGGAGCTGATGATCAAGGCGGTGTCCACCCAGCGGCGCCCCGCGTCCGAGGCGATGCTGCTCTACGAGGAGACTGAGGGTAGCCGTCTGCGGCGGCAGGAATTGGTGCGCGAGCGCAGGGAGCGAGGCGGCGACGCCCGGGGCGCCAGCCGCAAGCCGGACAAGCGCGACCGGCGCATGATCCATCGTTTCACCCGAACCGGCGACGCCTGATCGCGAGGCCATCGACGCATGGACAACGACCTCCTGCGCCGCACCTACCGCGACATCAACGAGCGCTTTTGCCCGTACGAGAAGAGCATACTGACCGATCACTGTCGATGCTCCCGTGCCCGGCGCTTCCTGATTGCCGAGCGCGAGGGCATCAACTGCAACTCGGACGCGGCCCAGCAGCGCTGCATCGAGCTGATCGAACTGATGCGCCAGCAGGCAAGGTTCGCGCTGAAATCCACCGACGAGCACGCCGCGCTACCCCACGCCAAGGCCATGCGCATCCAGGTGGGCGGTCTGCGCGGCCTGCACGCGGCCCTTTACCCCGAGGATCCGGTGCCGACCAAGATCGAGGACATCGCGGACCTGATCGAGGCGTCCGTCGCGCGCTTCGGCGCGCTCGCGAGGCTGCCCTTCCAGCCCATCATCCAGCAGATCTCCGCCTTCAAGGGCCGTCGGCGATTGCGCAGCCTGCGCTGAGCCCAGGTCCGCGGGTCAGCCGCCGCGCGGGGCCTTCCCGGTCAGGGTTGCGATCGCCTCCAGCACGGGTTGCACGACCGGCTCTATTTTCCGCCGCATGAGGCTGCCGATGGCCGTCGTGTCCCGCAGCACCGGACGCAAGGCACCGTAGCCAAGCCCCGAGAGCAGACGCATGGCCCTGATCTCGGGACCCAGATCGGACGCGGCGGCGAGGCAGGCCCGCGCATCCGCATGCCCCTGGTCGAGGTCGGCGTACGCCGCCGCGTCGGAAAGGAGCGCCTCCAGGTCCAGGTCCGGGTCCCCAGTCGGGCGCAACGGGGCAAAGTAGCCGCGCAACACCTCGAAGGCGCTCTGCACCACGTCCTGGGTTGGCGGTTTTGCCAGGACCTTGGCTACGGTCGCGAGAAAGGTCTGCCCCGGCGAGGCCAGCACCCGGCACAGCGACAGGGCACACGGATTGCCGAGTCCCCTCAATTCGGCGAGCGCCTCGGCTCGGGCAGCCGCATCGCTCCGGGCAGCCACGGGCTCCGGGAGATCGTCGGGCGCCCCATGCAGGAACCCCACCAGATACGCCTGCTTGCGGGCCGACTTTTTCCACAGCTCCAGCCTCATCGTCTCGCCGATCAGTCCCGGCTGAAGCACGAGACGCACGGACTCGGCCATCTTCTCGGTCTCGGTCTCGAACGGCAGGTGCTCGACCAGGTAGCGGGCCAGCACCTTGCCCATTCCCCCCTCGACGACCGCCCGGTTGTTGAGCATGCGGCGGGCGTTCTCGGCGTCTTCCATGGCCCACCAGGCGCGACGCGCCAGTTCGTCGGTGAGACCGGGAGAGCAGACCGCTGCGACCACGGCCTCCGGCTCGCCGAGTAGAAGCAGCTGCTCCAGGCTCTCGTCTCGCATCTGCCCCATTCGCGTCCAACGCCTGAGATACACGGGGTAGCCGCCGGGGGAGCCCAGGACGTGTCCGGAGATGAGCTCTCGCACCGCCCGGACATACTGCTCGGCGCGGGCGGTCGGATTCAGCGGAACCTTTGCCTCGCCCCGTTCTGAAAGCCCGTAGACGACCATCCTGGACTCGTCGATGCGGACCGCCTGGGGCTTGCTCGCGAGCAGAACATTGAGGCGAAAGCTGTCTTCGCTGGAGAGCTCGATCATGGGAAGGAACCGCTCAAGACGCCCGATTGGCCTCAATTGGGAGACAGCGGGCTCGCGCCCGCGAGCTCAGGCGCGAGGCCGGGACTCGGACATGCCTACGCCATCTGACTGGACAGCGATGACTCGCCGGACGCAGTACCAGCGTCAGGACTCGTTCGGCGGCGAGAAATCCGCATCCTTCGGGTTCAGGAAGATGAAATGGTACTGCCCGGGCTCGATCTCGACATAATCCATGGTCGCATCATCGAGCAGGGGTACGTGCTCGGGCGCCATGACGATGTCGATCCCCTCCGAGGTCAGCTGGATATCGTCCTCCGATACGTCGTCGAATCCCATCCGGTAATCGATCGAGCCATCCGCTCGCTGTTGCGCGGCGAGCCGAAGCGGCAGACCCTCGGTCCCGCCTTGTTTCGCCGCGCTGAGCACCTGTTCGGCCGCAGCCGCAGTCACTTTGAACATGCTTGTCCTACCTTCTCTCCACGAGAATTGATCGTTGCCTGCAATCCAGCGTTTTAGTGTCCGCAAAGCCGGCGTCGACCGCAAGTCGAGTGGCCTCCGCTGCGACGATACCGACAGGGCTCCCCGGTCGCTCCAACCGGCGCCGAGTCAGGCCCTACATGCCCGCACATGGGCGACAAATCGCCTTGTCCAGCCGACGCCCCCAACGTCCCGGAGATGACAGTAAGAGGCCACCAGATTCTTGTGCACGACCGCGTCGTGGGCACCGTCGATCCCGCTCCCGCGCAGCACCTGGTATCCGTACACCCAGTCCGGGCCCGGGTCCACGAGCGCCGAGTGATGGAACTCATGGGCCCTGATCTCCATCGGCGAGTCCGGGAGGCGCGGCCAGGGGAAGGCATCGGTCTCGCGCAGCCGGACGTAGCCTCGGCCCTGGGATTGCTCGTGCATGAGGACCTCCGCGTCGAGGACGCCGCACATGGCGCTCTTGCGCTCGCCCCAACGAATGCTTCGGCAGAGATACATGAGTCCGCCGCACTCCGCATAGGCGGGACCGCCCGACGCCACGAACTCCCGGACCGCCGCCCGCATCGCCGCGTTGGCCTCCAGCTCTCGCATGCGGAACTCGGGAAATCCACCGCCGATGAACAGGCCGTCGACCGCCGGCAAGCAGGCGTCCCGGACTGGGCTGAACTCCACCAGCTCCGCCCCGGCCGCGCGCAGCGCACCCAGGTCGTCGGGATAGTAGAAGCCGAAGGCATCGTCCCGGGCGATGCCGATGCGCACCGGCGCGTCCGAAACGGTCGCCACCTTCCGGGCGGCTGGGACAACGGGCTCCGGAACCCGGTTCGCAATCTCGACCAATCGCCGGACATCCACCTGCGCCGCCACCAGGTTACGGATGCGCTCGATCTGCGCATCGGCCTGCTCTGCTTCGTTGCAGGGCATCAGCCCCAGGTGCCGCTCGCTGATACGCATGTCTGGATTGCGATGGATGGCACCCACCACGGGCAGGTCTGTGTAATGCTCCACCGCCCGACGCAGATTGGTCTCGTGGCGCGCGCCCCCGACCTTATTGAATATGATGGACGCGAGATCGAGATCGGAGTCGAAGGCCTGATAGCCGAGCAGCAGGGGGACCACGCCCCGGGTCATGCCCTGCACGTCCACCACCAAAACCACGGGCGCGCCCAGCAGTTTCGCCAGCGCCGCATTGCTGTTGTTCCCCTCCAGGTCCACCGAGTCGAACAGGCCCACGTTGCCCTCGATCAGGCCGATGTCGGCACCCGCCAGGGTTCTGGCGAAGTCGTCCTTGATCTCTCCCCGGGACATGGTGTTGAAGTCCAGGTTGAGGCAATCGCGGCCGGCGGCCTGAGCGAGCCACAGGGGATCGATGTAGTCCGGTCCCTTCTTGAAGGGCTGAACCCGCAGACCGACCCCGCGCATCGCCCGGCAGAGCCCGATCGCGATCGTCGTCTTGCCCGAGGACTTGTGGGCGGCGGAGATGTAAAGGTGAGCCATGGTGACTCTTTGCGCCAGAACCGGTGGGAGCGGAATTCCCCCCGACCGATGGCTAAGAAAGGCCGGGGGCGACGCCGCCGGCGCCACCCCCGATGTTCTCAGCGGCCCGGAAGCTCAGGCCTGAGCCGCCGCGTGAGGATCGACCGCCTTGTCGTCCAGCGATTCCGGCAGAAACTGCAGCACCCGGATGCCCACGGCGGTGATCAGCATCGCCACCGCGACCCCGCCGAGGCCGAGCAGGATCTCCGGCAGGGTTGGGCTGTAGCTGGCGATCGCGCCCCCCACCCCGTCGTAGAAGCCCGACGCGAGTATGGTCTTGTCTGGGAAAAGCTGCATCGGGTACGCCTGCCCACCGATGATGATGACGTACATGCTGGCAAGACCGCCAACCACCACCAACCCACAGGCGGAGGCCACCCAGGCCTTGTCCGCACCGAGGACCGGGTGAAACAAGATGCCCAAGGGGATCAGCAACCCGATCAGCATCCAACCGAGCCAGAACACCAGTGTGTACACCCCGCCGCTCACCAGGTAGAAGGACACCAGATCGTAGTTCTTGGCGCCGTACAGCTTGGTCAGGAAATACACCAGCACGAAGAACAGGACCGATCCGATAAAGATCCCCATCAGGCCCTTGAGCTTCGCCATCATCGCATCGCCGATCGGCCGATCATCCTGGTCGAAGGCAAACATGAGCACCAGCATGAAAATGGCCAGTCCGTAGAGGAAGGACATGGCGATGAACATGGGTGCCAGGATGGCCGTATCGAAGGCCTGCCGGGCGACGATGAACCCGAAGATGGAGCCCGTACCGGTCGTCAGCATCAGGCGCCAGACAAAGGCCACGAAGCCGGCCGGCTTGTTGTAGGCATTGCCCTTGCGTTCGGCCATCGTCCACAGGTACGCGATCACAATGGCCATGAAGCCGGTATACAGAAAGATGTTCCACGCAAAGATCGAGCGGAAGTTGTAATGGGTCATGGCGACCACCAGGCGTTCCGGCCGCCCCAGGTCGAGCACCAGTACCATCAAGCCGCCCGCGAGGAGCGCCACCGCCAGCAGCCCGGACAGGCGACCGAGCGGCTTGTACGGGGTCTTGCCGAATACGGTGCCAATGGAGGCAACGTTGAGCGCCCCGGACGCGGCGACGATCAGAAACACCGCGAACACATGCGGCATCCCCCACAGCACCTGGTTGGTCATCCCGGTCACCCAGTGACCCTCGTGCTCCATGTAGAGGAAGGCCAGGCCTCCCAGACCGGCGACGGCCGCCAGGATTGCGAGCAGACCCCAGTAACGCTGAGGGGTCAGTCTCCATTCCCGATAGACGATTCTTTTCATGACAGCATCTCCAGCCGGCGTCAGACGCCCGAGTAACGAACGCCCGTGTTGAGGGCGAGATCCTCGCGGATCTGGCGGCTCGGCAGCGCCGCAAGCGCTTTCACCAACGGGCTCTCGGGGTCTTTAAGATCGCCAAACACGATGGCGTTGTGACCCTCCGCGGCGCAGGCGTCCACGCACGCGGTCGATGGCACCCCGTTGTCCCGACGGTGCACGCAAAGATTGCAGCTCTCGACACATCCCTTGCCGCGAGGCGCGCGTGTCAGCTTCTCTTCCACCGCCGCGTGGATGAATGAGCGGGCCTTGTAGGGACAGGCCATCATGCAGTAGCGACAGCCGATGCAGGTGTGGCGATCGACCATCACGATGCCGTCCGCGCGCTTGAAAGATGCCCCGGTCGGGCAGACGTCCACGCAGGGGGGGTGCTCGCAGTGCTGGCACATGATCGGAAGGTTCGTAGCCCGGCCGGTCAGGTTGTCCTGGACTTGGACCTTGCGGATCCACTTCGACACCTGCTGGTCCCATTTCGCCTCGTCCGCGCCTTCGGGCATCTGCTGCAGATCGAGGCCGTTCTCTTGGTTGCAGGCGGTGACGCAGGCATCGCAGCCGTCGGCGCACTTGACGGTATCGATCAGCATGCCGTAGCGCACGTCGCTGGTGACCGGCTCCGAGCGCGGCTGCGCGTTCGCGATGGTGTGCAGGACAACGCCAGGCGCGACGGTCACGGCCGCGATGCCGGCTGCGGCGCCGACGAAGGACCGGCGGTCTTGATCGATCTTCTCGCTGGGATTGTTCATGGTCAGTCGCCTTTCCCCAGGACTTCAGACTGCGGGCCTGGAACGCCGAGCGGTGTGGACGCCAGCGACGGATGCCAGTCGTCCAACCGGCCCTGCGCCAGCGCGGCCGCCGCCTCGGCATCGGTGTAGGCCGGAACCGTCGCGTGGCAATCGAAGCAGTTCAGCCTCACCGCCGCGAACGCGTGGCAGGCGCTGCAGAACTGACCGTCCGAATCGACCGGAACCGGGAGACGATCCGGTCCGGTACCCACGTGGCAGTCGATGCAGCCGGCAAGACTGTGCTTGGTCGAGCGGATGCCGTTGTGCACCGTTTCGTCGCGCTGGTGCTTGATCACCTCCATGTGATTGCGGCGCATGAACTCGGTGGGTTCGACACAGCTCTCGAGCCGGGCAGCCTTGGATTCAGCAACCACGTAGCTGTCGCCAGCGGCCTGTGCGGCCGAGACGAAAAGCGCCCCGGCCAGGCCGATGGAGATGAGGCTGCCTGTTACAACGGCGTTGGCCATCGTCATCTCCCGGTTGAGTTACTCGCCTAGCCCCATCTTGATGTAGCCGGTGGGACAGACGTCGGAACAAATGTGGCAGCCGATGCACTTGGCGTAATCGGTGTCCACGTACCGCCCAGTGGTGTTCTGCCCCTTCTTCACCCGGAATACCGCATCCTGCGGGCAGAAGATGACGCAGTTGTCGCACTCGAAGCACATGCCGCAGCTCATGCAGCGCTTGGCCTCGTCGATGGCCTCCGCCTCGGACAGACCGATGATGCGCTCCTTGAAGTGGCCCAGCACGTCTTCCGCGGATGGGACCTCCTCCTTGCGGAGGTTACGGGCGTGGAACTTGAAGTGCCCCAGAAAAAGCTCGTCGTGGGGGATGATCTCCGCGCCGGAGCGGTCCTCGTAGTTGTGGATCGCCCAGTTGCCGTCCGAGGTGCCCCGCAGATCGCCCTGCGCCTCGACGCTGAACTGCTGCGGCGCCAGATGCGCCTCTTCCATCTTCTTGAGCAGGTCGAAATGGTGCACGTCCACCTTCGGGCGGCGTTTGTGCTGCGCCTGCCGCAGATATTCGTCAATGGAGTCCGCGGCGATCGAGGCCTGGCCGATTGCGGTGGTCAGCAGATGCGGACGGATGATATCTCCGGCCACGAAGTGGCCGGGCTTGTCCGGCACCTGGTAGAACTTGTCCGCGTTCATCAGGCCGCGACCATTATCGAAGTCCTCGAGGCCCGTCATGTCGCCGCCCTGCCCGATGGCCGCCACGATCAGGTCCGCCTCGAGCGTACGCTCGGTGCCCTCGACCGGGACCGGCTTCATGCCATCCATCGTGCAGTCACAGACCTTGAGTCCCTTGGCGCGGCCGTCGTCGCCCAACAGGACCTCCATGGGCATGACGCCGTCGAGGATGGTGACGCCCTCGGTCAGCGCGTCGTGGACCTCGTGCTCCGCGGCCATCATCTTGGCGCGGGGAAACAGGGACGTCAGGGTGACGTCGGCACCCTGCGCCGCGGCCGTCACCGCCGTGTCGTGGGCCACGTAGCCGTCGTGGATGATGGTTTCGGGCAGATCGCTGGGCTTGGTGTGCTGAATGTGGCCGATACGGCGCGCGACCGAGACCACGTCGATCGAGGTGTCACCGCCGCCGATGCAGACCACCTTCTCGGCCGTGACCTTCATGCGGCCCTCGTTGAAGGCCTTGAGGAAAGCGACGCCGGATACGCAGTTGGGGGTGCCTTCCCAGCCGGGAACGGGCAGTCCGCGGCCGCTCTGACAACCGATACCCCACAGGATCGCGTCGTAGTCTCGCTCGAGATCCGCCACCGCGACGTCGCTGCCGACCTTGGTCTTGAGCTTGACCTCGACGCCCATGTCGATGATGCGCTGGATCTCGCTGTCGAGTTTGTCGCGAGGAACGCGATAGCCGGGGATACCGAACTTGAACATCCCGCCGAGGGCGTCATTGGCCTCGAAGATGGTGCAGCCATGCCCCTTTCGGCGCAGTTGGTAGGCCGCGGCCAGTCCAGCGGGGCCGCCGCCGACGATGGCCACCTTCTTTCCGGTGTCGGGACCCGCCTGGAAGCCCAGGCCCTTCTCAATAGCAGTGTCGCCGATGTACTGCTCGACCGAGTTGATGCCGACGAAGTCTTCCAGCTCGTTGCGGTTACAGCCGTCCTGGCACGGCGCGGGGCACACGCGACCCATCATCGAGGGGAAGGGGTTGGCGTCCGTGGAACGCCGGAAGGCATACTCCTGCCAGTCCATGCCCTCTGGCGGGAGCTCCTGCTGGCGGACGATGGCGAGCCAGCCGCGGATGTCCTCGCCGGACGGACAGCTTCCCTGGCAGGGAGGCGTCTTGTGCACATAGGTCGGGCACTTGTGGGAGGTGTCCTGGACGAAGATCTTCTCGGTCAGTTTGTCCCAGGTGTGGTCGCCGTCCTTGAAACGGCGCCAAGAGAGTTTGGTCTTCATTTCGTCGCTGGAAGTCGCCATCAATCGTTCTCCTTACCAGTGGAACCCTAAGTTCTGGTGAATCTAGGACCGGGCGCAGCCATAGAGTCGCGGCCCCCAATCGAAATGCACGCGTTCAGGCCGCGTCTTCGGCCTCGTCGTCGTCCGTCTCCTGACCGGTCAGGACGATCGCATTGGACACCAGCTGGTGCACGCTCACGATCTGGTCCATCTCCATGCCATAAAACGGAAGCACCTTGGAGAACTGGCTCTTGCAGATGGCGCAGATTGCGGCCATATGCGTCACGCCCTTCTCCTGCATCACATTGTTGAGCGCCTCGACCCGCGGCTTGGCGCCCTTGACCCGAAGCTCCATGAGATCGTCGGTGAGGAGCCCGCCTCCGCCGCCGCAGCAGAAGGTGCGCTCGCGGATGGTCTCCTCGTCCATGTCGAAGTAGTTGTTGCAGGTGGCCCTGATGATGGCCCGCGGGATTTCGAACTGCCCCCCAGGGTTGTCGCCCATGCGCGAGGCGCGCGCCACGTTGCATGAGTCGTGATAAGTCAGGACCATGTCGTCATTCTGCGATTTGTCGAACTTGAGCTTGCCCTGCTGCATCAAGTCGTAGGTGAACTCGCAGATGTGCTGCGGCACCGGATAACGGGGATCGAGGAAATCCCAAGGCCCCGCCAGGGTATTGAGGAAGCTGTAGGCGACGCGCCACGCGTGTCCGCACTCGCCGAAGACGATGCGCTTCACCTTGAGGTCGATGGCCGCCTTGCGGATGCGCTGGGCGACCCGCCGCATGTTCTGGTAGGAGCCGATGAACATGCCGAAGTTCGCTGCCTCCGAGGCGTAGGAGCTCAGCGTCCAGGAGACGCCCGCCTCGTGAAACACCTTTCCATAGCCGATCAGACCGTCCACGTGGGGCTCGGCGAAGAAGTCGGCCGACGGCGTCACCAAGAGGATCTCCGCACCCTCGACGTCCAGCGGGTACTTGACCTCCACGCCGGTGTCATCGAGCACATCCTCTTCGAGCCCCTCGAGCGTATCCTCGAGCGCCGGCCCGGGAAGGCCGAGATTGTTTCCGATCTTGTAGACCTTGCCGATGATCTCGTTGCAGTACTTCTGGCCAACGCCGATGCTGTCCATGATCTCGCGCGCCGCCATGGAGATCTCGGCGGTGTCGATGCCGTAGGGGCAGAAGACCGAGCAGCGCCGGCATTGGGAGCATTGATGAAAATAGCTGTACCACTCGTCTAGGACTTCCTTCGTGAAGTCAGACGCGCCCACCAGCTTGGGGAACCACTTGCCTGCGAGGGTGAAGTAACGGCGATAGACCTTGCGCATCAGGTCCTGACGCCCGACCGGCATGTTCTTGGGGTCCTGCGTGCCCAGATAGTAGTGGCACTTGTCGGTGCACGATCCGCACTTGACGCAGGAGTCGAGATAGACCCGGAGAGAGCGGTACTTACCCAACAGCTCTCCCATCTTGCCGATAGCCTTCTCCTCCCAACCGTCCACCAGGTCGCCGGGGAAGCCTAGCGGCTCCTGGTGCTCGGGCTTGGCCACGAAGGGGCTCGAATGGGACATGGTGCCCGACTCGACCGCCGGAATCTCGGCGTACTGCTTGAGCTCGGGAACTTTGAAATCTGCCTTTGCCATGATTCGACCTCGGAAGCTGGGCCGCGGCTAGTGAGCCTGACGTCTTACTGCTGTTCCAGTTGCTTCGCCCAGGCGGCGACGTGGCGCCTCTCGCGCGGGTTGTCCGCCTGATTGCGGGATGGGCTGAAGAAGAGCCCCGGGGCATGCAGCAGCTTGCTGAACGGGAAGACGATCATGAGCCCCGCCACGAGCAGCAGATGCAGCAGCAGCAGAGGATCAGCGGGCAGTGGGGCCAGACTGAAAGTCAACAGACCGCGGAAGAACAGCTTGACGCCGATCACATCGGTATGGACGAGGAACGTCATCCCCAGCCCGCTGACGCCGATGAGGATCAGAAGCGCGAGAATCAGATGATCCGAAGGCCCCGTGATGTAACGCACCCGGTCGACCAGTATGCGCCGTGCCCACAGGCCCGCGAGACCCACCACCATAGCCATCCCGCCGTAGATGCCGAACGGCTGAACCAGTTCGATCGGCAACCAGACCGGATCGATGAAATAACGCAGGTGCCGCAGGGTGACCAGAAACAGCCCGAAATGGAACACCCAACCGAAGATCCAGATCCACTTGTTGCCCTTGAAAAGGCTCTCGAAGAGCACGACCTCCCGCACCATGCGCAGGGCGACCCCCGCCTCCGTGACGGGCGCGGGCGTGGTCGGGATCTTGAGCGGCGCGGGGGTGCGGGCGTACTGAACGATCTTGCGGATCAGGCCTGCGAAGAGAACCGCCGCGGCGAAATAGAACAACGAAGCGTAAACAACCGTCAGAAACGACATCTTCCCGCTACCTTCAGTGGATTCAGCACAGTTCCGAGGGGACTGCCGCCGCCGGGCTCACGATGACGCGCTCGCTTCGCCAGTCGACGGCCGTCTCCCGCCCGCTGCCGCGGGCACCGGCTTCCGCTGCCTATCGGCGGCATTCCCGATGACGATCGGCCATCGGAAACGCTGCTGGTACCTTGCGGTCGCGGTCAGACGCAGCCGGTCGGCTTCGGCAGACCTGCATAGCGGCACGCCTGCTTGGCAGGACCGTAGGGGAACAGGCCGTAGAGATACTTGCTGTTGCCCTTGTCCTTGCCCATCTTCTTGCCGACCGCCTTGGTCAGAACGCGCACGGCGGGGGCAATCTGGTACTCCTCGTAGTACTCGCGCAGGAACTTGATGATGTCCCAGTGCTCGTCGGTCAGAACCAGATCGTCTTCCTTCGCCATGACCTCCGCGACGCCCTCTTCCCACTCCTGGATGTTGGTGAGGTAACCCTCTTCGTCGGTCTCGTAGGTCTTACCGTTGACTTCGATAGACATAATGACTCTCCTCTCGGTTGAAGATTAATAGTTACAGCCAGGCCTGGACCTTGTCGTTTTCCGCGGCCAAATCCACGAAGCCGGCATAGTCCACTACTTTGACGCCGTCGATAACGCGCGCCTCGGAGAAGCCGCGGGCGGCAAGGTCCGGACCGAGGACGTAGATCGACTGCGTGTCGAGTGCAGCCTTCACCTGCCCCTCTGCGCTCGTACCTTTCAGGACCGCGTAGACACCGTCCTCGAACAGCAGCACCGGATCCTCGCGGTTGGCGAATTTCAGGCAGGACTCCAGGGCATTGCGCTCGAACGGAGACTTGTTGACGGTATGCAGAATGCTCATCGGCCCCTCCTTCAGAAGCTGAAGATCACGTCGGACTCTTCCATAAGCTCGGAAACGCGGGCGGCGTCCACCACCTCGACGATGTTCTCGATCTCCTCCTCGGTTTCCCAGTCCTCCCACGCGATCTGGACCAGATCGTCCTGGGTCAGGCCACGGGACTCCAGGGAATCCTTGTCGACATAGATGCTCTTGACCTCGTAGTCGCCCAGGGTCCGATACGTGGGTGAGAAGTTCTTCATGCCGATACCGGTTGTGTCCTGCCCCTTGGTGAGCTGGTACACCCCGTCGTCGACGAACATCAGCCTGACCTCCTGATCGAAAGCGGCACCGATCAGGACAACCTCGAGGGACTCCCAGGCGTAGATGGTGCCGTACGGGGCCTTGCGGTTGAGGTACAGAAATTTCTTCACGACTTCAGACATGACGTACCCCCTATGTTAATCCCCGAAGACCACGAGACGGTCCGACTGAATGGCCGCCTCGACCAGCTGCCCGAGCCCGGAGATGCGGAACTTGGGGTGGATGTTGGTGGCATCCTTACCGTTGCGCTGGGCCTCGCCTTCGTCCACCACCCCGCGGCGCTGGGCCGCGGCCACGCAGACCACCATGTCGAGGTCATGCTTCTCGGCCAGCTCGGCCCACCGGTTGACGATGTGCCGGTCGTCCTGCGGCGGCGTAGTCAGCCGCGTCGAGTTGTTCACCCCGTCGTGGTAGAAGAAGACGCGAAACACCTCGTGCCCCTTCTCCAGGGCAGCCTTCGTGAAGAAGTACGCCGAGTCGGACGCCTGGTGCTGGTAGGGCCCCTCGTTGATCTGGATTGCGAACTTCATAGCGACCTCGATGTAGTTGTTCCACTCTCCCTACCCCTCTCCCGCCCGGGAGAGGAGTAGTCAGGAGTCCGCGCGGCGCGCTCCGGATACAACCCGCTCAGAAGCGGATGTAGTTGGAGGAGTTGAAGCTGGCACGCGCCCCGCGCCACGTATCGATGTGATACTTGGTGAACGGCAGCTCGACCTCCTCGAAGAACCGGGGCCAACCGATACGCTCGATCCACTCGTTGACGCGCTCCCAGTCCCGAGCCCCTTCCTTGTAGGCCTTGAGGATGCGCTTGACGATGGCGGTCGCCTCCGGCCAGCGCGGCGGATTGTTCGGGATGCCGGCCGCGACCAGCTTCTGGAACGTCGGCTTGCCGCGCGCGTTGGAGTGATTGCCGCCGACCCAGATCGCCAGCTTGGAGTGCTCGGCATCGTTGATCTGCATCGGCGGGCACGGCGGGAAGCAGGCGCCGCAGCAGATGCACTTGCGCTCGTCGACCTCGAGGGATGGCTTTCCGTTGACCATGGCCGGACGGATGGCAGCGACCGGGCAACGGGCCACCACCGAGGGACGCTCGCACACGTTGGCGACCAGATCGTGGTTGATCTTGGGCGGCTTGGTGTGCTGGACGTTGATGGCGATATCGCCCTGCCCGCCGCAGTTGATCTGGCAGCAGGAGGTGGTGATATGCACCCGGTTGGGCATGTTGGCGCTTTTGAACTCGTCGATGAGCTCGTCCATCATCGACTTGACCACGCCGGAGGCGTCGGTGCCGGGGATGTCGCAGTGCAGCCAGCCCTGGGTGT